>NZ_JBIQEU010000029.1:0-19178 GCF_045369765.1 Sphingomonas olei | reverse complement strand
TGGCTTGCTGAGCTAGGCTCGACAGGATCGGCGTTTGCTATTCCGAGCCGGTTGCCGCAGTGGTGGCTCACATGGGTATATGCAGATTGGCTATGACGAACGACGGCAATCCACATCCGATCCGAGCGGCGCGTGTCTACCTGCGCGTCAGCACCGACGAGCAGGATCTGACGCGGCAGGAGGCGATCGTCGCGGGCGCGCGCGCGGCGGGCTATTACGTCGCGGCGGTCTACCGCGAGAAGGCGTCTGGCGCGCGCCCCGACCGGCCGGAGCTGTTGCGCATGGTAGCGGACCTGCAGCCGGGGGAGGTAGTGGTCGCGGAGAAGATTGACAGGATCAGCCGCCTTCCGCTCACGGAGGCTGAGCTCCTTGTCGAGGCTATTCGCTCGCGAGGCGCGCGACTCGCGGTGCCGGGGATTGTCGATCTCACGGACCTGGTCGCTGACAGTGCAGGGGTCGCGCGGATCGTGCTGGAGGCGGTCCAGGACATGCTACTGCGCGTCGCGCTTCAGACCGCGCGAGATGATTATGAGACCCGGCGGGAGCGGCAGCGCGAAGGGATCGAGCTCGCTAAGAGGGCAGGGCGCTACACCGGTCGCAAACCCGATCTGGCTCATCACCGTCGCATCATCGGTCTGCGTGAGGCGGGCATGAGCATCGCCAAGACAGCCGAACTGGCGGGATGCAGTATCGCCCAAGTCAAGCGCATCACCGCGCTACACCGATCGAAGCCCGCTTCGACAGAGATGGCGACGATCAAGGATGCGGAAACAGCCGGTTGAGCTGCAGCGGTCTGGCTGTTGGGCGAATAAGTTGCTCGCTCAAAAGTAGCTCCTCTGCTTTTGAGTTTTGGGTGGGAAGCGAAACGGCCGCTTTCTAACGCGGACAGGGGTAAGCGGCCGTTCGTTCAAACATCGCCAGCCGGCAGCCGCCCTTGGTGTTTCCTCCGCGTCGGCGGGCTCCCGGCGGAGGGCCGCAGCGTCGGCGGCAACGCCTTGTCGTTTACCCGATACGCGATAGGTTGAGGCGACGATCCGCCCGACACAGGTGGCGCATCGATGCGGGGAGACGATGCGCTACGTTTCGAGGTCGGCCATTCCGGAGCCGGAAATCCTTCGAGGTCGCCTGGCCAGCGAATATCGCAGGGCGGTCGAGCGCTATCTCGCGTCGGGAGAGCGGGACCGGCGGCCTCCGCAACCTCCCGAACCCGTGCTTGGAGACGAGCGCCTCCGCCAAGAGCTGTTCAGGCTGTTCTGGGGCGCGTGCGCATATTGCGAGACACCGCTTCAGGATGGCGGGTTCAACATCGACCATTATCGTCCGTGGCAGGGAGCCGACCGGGGCGACGGCGAGGTCGACTTCCAATACTATTGCTGGCTCGGCCTCGAGTGGGCCAACCTCTATCCGGCATGCAACGCGTGCCTGCGCGCGAAGCGCAATTTCTTCCCGATCCGGCAGCGCGGGGGCGCAGAGGGGGACCCGCGGTCCGCCCCACTTAGCGCCGAGGGCGCCATGCTCCTCGACCCATGCTTCGACGCGCCGGCCGAGCACCTGATCCTCGACGGGAACGGCCTTCTCTCCGGCATCGACGACCGCGGTGCCACGACGATCGAGGTGCTATCCCTGAACCGCCCGGACCTGCGGCATGCGCGTCTGCAGGTCCTTCGGTCCCTCGACCTCGCGCCGGATCGACCGCTGGCGCCCGGGCAGCGGCGCTCGAGCCTCGTCGCCTCCGCCATCGCCGACCGCGTCGGCTTCCAGGGCATTATCCTGATCCGCCTTGTCCAGGGACTCCCCGCGGGACACCCGTTCAGGGCATGGTCCCGCCAGGAGCTTTCCCCGGAACGCGCTGCGCGGCTGGTCGAGGCGGTCGAGCAGTCGGCGAGCGGTGGCGCAGGCCGCGACTCCGCGACGCCGTCGGAGGTGAGGGCCGGCGAGAGGCGGTACGTACGTCGCGTCGTGATCGACGGGTTCCGCGGCATCGACCACGCCGTGGTGGAGTTCCCGGCACGCGGCGCCGGAGGCGGCAAGGGGGCGGGCTCGATAGCCGTGCTCGGGGAGAACGCCGCTGGAAAGACGTGCCTGCTCCAGGCCGTCGCGATCGGCGCGATGGGACCGACGCAGGCGATGGAGGCCGGCGTGGTAGCCAGATGGTGCCTCCGTGACGGCGTGCATCGAGGCAGGATCGGGGTGCAATTCTTCGATACCGACGACACGAACGTCGTGACGTTCGAGGAGGGCGATGCCGTGCTCGGCGGCCACCGCCGAGTCCCGGTGACGGTCCTGGGCTACGGAGCCTACCGACTGCCGGCTCGCGGACGTCTCGGCGAACGCCGCCGGCGCGCCGACTTCCGCGTGCATACGCTCATGGAGGAGCGCTTCTCGGTCAACGGGCCGTTCGGGCTCGAGCGTCACCTTGCAGGTCGCGAAGGGGCGAGTCGAGCGGAGGACGTCGCGCGAGCGCTCAACGAGATGCTCACCAGTGCGGCGACCGCGTTAATCGAACGGGACGGGCGACTGGCGATAGAGGAGGGAGGGCGCCGGCGCCGGCTGACGGACCTCAGCTCGGGCTTCAAGAGCATCCTGTCGCTCGGCACCGACGTGATGGACGTGATGTACGAGACCTGGGGCAGCCTGAGTTCCGCCCAGGTGCTCCTCCTCGTTGACGAAATCGATGCCCATCTTCACCCGGAGTGGCGACTGCGGGTCGTCGACGCGTTCCGCAGGGCGTTTCCGCTCAGCCAGCTCATGCTGACCACGCATGATCCGCTCGTGCTTCGCGGCTTGTCGCAGGAGGAGGTGCGGCTTCTCGATCGTTCACCGGACGGCAGCCCGACCTTGTCGGAGCCGATGATACCCAGCCTGGACGGGCTCGACGTCGACCAGATGCTGACGTCCGACCTGTTCGGATTGCGCACGACGCTGCGGCCGGAGGTCGATCGCGATCTTGCCGCCTACTACCGGCTGCTCGCCCGACCGACGCCCGACGGCGCGGATGATGCCGAACTGGAGGAAATCCGGGCGCGCCTGAAGCCGAGCCTTCCGATGGGACGTACGCGCCGGGAGCGGCTGCTCTATGAGGTGATCGATCGGTACCTCGCCAAGACGGCTGGGGAGCGTGATCCTGACGTCTGGGATGAGGAGGCGGTCGAGCAGATCCTGGACGAATTCGAGGCTGCCGAGGTCGCCGAGGCGGGGGAGGCGTCGTGATCCGGCGTCTCAACGCGGCGAGTTTCGCCCCGGCCTGCCTAGGCGCAGGTGCCGCCACCGCCGCTTCCAAGGAGAGGGCGAAGGCCAAGGCGCACTATCAGAAGGTGCCGCCGCCCACGTCGGCCTACCCGTTCGAAGTGTACGGGCGGGCGGAGGTCAAGAATGCGCTGGCCGCGCTCTTCGGCGGGAAATGCGCCTATTGCGAGTATCGCATCGACGGCGCTCCCTTCGACGTGGAGCATTACCGGCCGAAGGGCGGCGTCCTCGAGGACGATGGAACCATGTCGGGCGGCTACTGGTGGCTTGCGTCGGAATGGTCGAATCTTCTGCCGGCCTGCCAGGACTGCAATCGTGCACGCTACCATCCCGTCCCGGGTGGCGGCGAGGCGAAGTTCGGCAAGGAGAACAGGTTCCCGCTCCTCGGCACGCCGCGATCGACGGCGCTCGGAGGCGAAGCGGCGGAGGCTCCCGCCCTGCTGAACCCCACCGTGGACGATCCGCGTCCGCACCTCGCATTCAGCATCAGGCCGCAGCCGGACGGGCACGACGGCTCGGTCGTTTCCCTTCTGACAGCGCGAGGAGTGGGGACGGATGAAGTCGTCGGCTTGAACCGGCCCCGGCTGGTCCGCGCTAGGATGGAGCGGATCACGAGTTTGCGCTTCGCCTTGCGCTCGATCGAGAAGGAGTGGAAGCTTGCCAAGCTCGCGACCGGAGTTCCGGAGCGAGCAGCCGCGCTGGCGGTGGCAAGCGAAGAAACCGAGGAGGTCTGGACCCATTTCCTTAAATGGGACGCGCCCTTCTCGGCGGCGTGCAGGGCCGATTACCGGCGCTGGCGAGCCGACATACTAGCGATGATGGCCGCATGAAGGAGATCAGCGATGCCCGATCGCGTGATTTAGATCGCGAGGCCCGACTACCGGCTTTGGACCGAGGCCAATCCTATGGCATTGTACCCGGCCGAGGCTCCCTGGCGGCCCGCCGGAGAGCACCGCATCCCGGAGCCGCAGAACTTCAAGGAGGTGCTTCGCCCTCAACCGTACACCTACAGTTCGCCGGAAGTCAGCTCCGCCGACCCGACCTTGGCAGCTGCAAGCGCGAGCCGGCTTTATCAGGCCGAGACTCGAATGACGGTTCCGTGCGTCACGAACACGATCATGCCGTCCGAGATGCCGGTTACATGAAGGTAGCGCTTCACCTGACCGCGATACTGCTCGGTTGCGGCGGGATCCGGATCGACATCACTCTTCCAGTCGATCGCCGCGCGCGGCTGTCCGCCCTCATCGAGATGCAACGCATCTACGATCCCGGCGGTGACGACTTCGATGCCGTCGACCTCCTCCGAAGCGAGAACCGGAAGCTCCGGCACGAGGCGGTCACGCATCGCTACGATCTCGGGGAGGGCCAGCGTGCGCACAACAACCCGTGCCACCTCCTGTTCGGAGATGCCGCTCGCCGCGGCCCCGGCCGGCTCAAGCCCGAGTTGCACGATCAGCTCGCGTGCCCGGTCTGCGAGGCGCGCTTCTTCGTCCAGGATTTCGCCCGTAAGCACTTCCTCGAACAGCTTGTGGATGATGAGCCCCCGCTCGCGCCCGCCTTGAACCGGCCCCGGTGGAGCAGCACCGGCCACCTCTCCGAACACCAGTTCGGGTTCAACCTGCGAGTGGTCATCTACCCCGCGCCCTTCGTCCCTGCTCGGCGCGCTCCAAGCGATCTTCGCGGTAGCGTCGACGATCGCGGTTGCTTCTTCCGCGAAACGCTCCCGGGTCTGCTGATTGTCGTCCTCGTGGATGCCGGAAGGCGCTTGGTCGGTATAAGCGTCGAAGTCGAGAACCTCGAGCTCATCAAGCCCGAAGTCGATCAGCCCCGACCAGCTGTTCGAGCCCGCCGCGACATCGAGCCGCGGCAACACCAGCAGCTCGCGCGCGCGGGTAGCAGCCACATACCACAGGCGCATGCGTTCGCGGTCCTGCTCGGCCTTCTCAGCACTGTGCACATCGGCGTGGCCAGAGGGTAGGTTGCCCAGCACCGGCATGAACAGGATGCCGGCGTCGCGATCGATGACGGTGGTGTCGGCCGCAATCGTCGCCGTCATGCAGTTGATCGGGACGACGATCGGCCACTCCAGCCCCTTGGAGGCGTGCACCGTGAGAAGCGACACCGATTCCTCCTGCGCGTCGGGCCGACCTTCGGCCGAGCGCGCCTTGCCGGCCCAGGCGTCCGCCATCGCTTGTGCAAACGCTCTCAGGCCGCGAACGCCGTAAGGCCGGGCCAGGCTCAGGAACAGGTCGACGTTGGCGAGTGGACGTTCGGCTTGGCCGCGATGGCGTTGCAGCAGGATCGCGCGTACGTTCAGCGTGTCGATCGCCTCGGCGATCAGCTGATGCGGGGTGGTCGCGTTGATCCGGCGCCTGAGCCCCTGAAGCTTGCCCAGCACGTCCCTCGCGAGGGGATGCGCAATCGCGTCCAGGTCCATGTTGACGTGCAGGCGAGGAAGAGCGTCCGGCCGCTCCGGTGCGCGCGGCTGCGTCCAGACAAGGTCGAGCAGCTCCTCCTCGGTCAGCCCGACCAGAGGTCCCCGGAGCAGCGCACCCAATGCGAGCGTGTCTCGGCCATCGGCGAGCACGCGCGCGATCGCGACCAGATCCTGCACCTCCTGCCGCTGGTAGAAGCCCTTGCCGGCCTGCGTGGCGACCGCGATCCCGCGTTGCTCCAGCGCCTGCTCGTAGCGCCACAGGTCCTTGCCGGTCGGCGCGAGCAGAGCGATGTCGCCGGGTCGGCACGGACGTTGCACTCCGGCCCGACGGTCGGCGATCTCATGGCTGCCGATCAGGCGCGCGACCAGCTCCGCGACCGCCTCTGCCTCACAGTCACGCTTCCGGTCGGCCGACGCCTTCCCGTCCTCGCCCGCGCACGCGACCGGCAGGGCGGTGACGCACAGCCCGTGGGCGGGATCGGGATGGAAGGGATCGAGCGCCGTGAACCCGGGCTGCCCCTTGTCCTCGCTCATATGCGGTTCGAACCGCTTGTTCACGAAGGACAGGATGCCGGCGCAGGACCGGAAATTTGTCGAGATGCTGAGCAGATTCTGCGCGCCCTGAGCGCGGATCGCGTTGCGTGCCCGGACATAGGCGGCGACATCGGCGCCCCTGAAACGGTAGATCGCCTGTTTGGGATCACCGACGAGAAACAATGCGCCGGGCCTGATCCGGTACGTCTGCCAGTCGGCGGGATCGGCACCGTCCATCGGCTCACCGCACAGGCGCCAGAAGATCTCCAACTGAAGCGGGTCGGTATCCTGGAACTCGTCCACCAGCACATGCGCATAACGCGACGCGAGTGCCTGCCGGACAGGCTCATGATCGCGCAGCAGGTCACGCGCGGCGAAGATCAGATCATCGAAGTCGAGCAAGGCCGCTGCGCGCTTGTAGGCGCGGAACCCGTCCGCCACGGGCGCGACCGCGGCCAACACCTCCGAGAGAACCCGCGCTGCGACCGCCCCCTTGAGGTCGATCCAGGCATCGCGCGCAGCGTTGTGCAGACGCTCGGCCTCGCCGTTCAACTCGCCACCGCGTGCCTTGGGCAGGCCCTTCAGCTTGACCGCAGCCTCCCACTTCCCCTTCTTCTGATACTTGCGCCAGCCGGAGCCGGTGAGGAGCGAAGCGTCGGGCTCGGCGGTGAGTAGCGCCACCAACGACTGAGAGCTTTGACCTTGCCCGGCCGCCACGAGCCGCTCGCTCATCCCGGCGAACGCTTCCGCTGCCGCGATGCTCTCTTCTTCCCGCGCGGAGGTGCTGGTGACGAAGGCTCTGTAGGCATCGACTGCGTCGTGCAAGGCGTCGATCAGAGGCGGGAGGGCGGGAGACGGCGGTCCTGTCAGCACGCGGTGTCGACGCAACCTGTCGGCAACCTCTCGCACCAGAGCGAGTCCCCCCACCGGCTCGTGGTACACCAGCTCCGAAATCAGGCTTGGCAGAGCGCCGTCCAGCGTCGCGCGCAGCCAGCGTTCCAGCGTGTCACCGAACGCAAGTTCCGCTTCGACCGGGTCCACGAGGCTCGCGCCCGGATCGATGTTGGCCTCGACGGGGTAGGGTTTGATCAGGCGCTGGCAGAAGCCGTGGATGGTCGAGCAGGTGACCTCATCGAGGTTCTCGCACGCACCGGTCAGCGCTTGGCGCTGTTCGTCCGAGAGCCCGTGAGGGAGCGCCGCACTTAACTCGCGCGGGATGCGGTCGGATAGCAGCTCTTCCACGAAGTCCTGCACGCGCGCGAGCAGTTCGCTGGCGGCGAGTTCGGTGAAGGTCACTGCGGCAATGCTTTTCGGCGCGACGCCGGCGGCGAGCATCAGCGCCACACGCCCTGCCATCACGGCGGTCTTGCCCGAGCCTGCGCCGGCCTCGACGAGCAGCGATCGGTCGTGAGCGGTAAGCGCGGTCAGCCTTGGCTGGTCATCCGCAAGCACGGGTGCCATCACGTTCATCACTCCGCCTCCCAGACGAGGGTGGCATCGCCGAGGGCTACCGTCGCCGCCTCCTGCTTGCGGCGGCACCACCCCTTGTCCGCCATTGCCGGCAGAGCAAAGGCGAGGTCGTCATAATCGCCGCCCGTATCCGGGCCCGGGAGCGCTCGCCCGGCCATAAGGTTGGCACGTGCAGCGCGCAGATGCCCGGCCAGCGTGGCAAGCGTGCCGTTCGCGTCCTGCAGCGGCCGGGTCACCCCCGCGCGCGGATAGACGAGCGCCGCCTCCACCTCCATGTCATCGCCCAGAAGCGAGTGAACCGCATAGGCGTACAGGCAACGCTGGAGTTCACTTCCGCCGTCCAGCGTCACAGCGTCCTTCGGGCATTTGCCGCCCTTGTAATCGGTGACACGCGCCTTTGTGCCACAGTCTGACAGGTCCAATCGGTCCACGTAACCGGAGATCCGAAAGCCGGTATCAGCGACTTCCACGACCGTGTCGGCCGTCCAGGGCAGGGCACCATCGGACTTGGCGGTCTGGCCGCCGAACGGCACTTCGGCAAAGGAGCGTTGGCCGGGCAGGGGCTCGGGTCGGCCCTCGAGTGCAGCGAGCGCGACTTGCCGGGTGTCCGCCAAGGTCCGCTGCCAGACAATACCGGGCGGCACGGCCTGACCCGCCTCCCACATCGCCGCGACGTCCGCACAGGCCGCATCGAGCGCTGACACGCAGGCCTGTTCGTCGGCACTGGCCAGCCCCTGACCGGCTTCGAGCCGCTGCACGGCGTTGTCGAGCAGGTGGTGCAGCAACTCGCCCGACGCTCGGGCATCAAGCACGAGCGCTTCGTCGGCTGTGGCCGGAGCACGGAGGCCGAGCGCATATTTCCAGCTGAAGCCAAGCGGGTTTCGCAGGAGAAGCTTGAGCGAACTGGCCGACTGAACGCGGTCCAGGGCTGCGGCCAGCGCGGGGTGATCCGGGCGAACCTGTCCGTCGTGGGGCGTCACGTGCGACGAGCGCCAGTTCGTCCAACAGGTTGCAGCGGAGGCGGCCCGCGCCAGTTCTGAAGCATCGCCCGGTCGGGCTGCGAGCCGGTCCGTCTCGCTCATGGCGTGGTCGGGCCGCCGGTTGCGCCGCAGATAGGCAGGCGGAGGACTTCCCCGAAGCAGCGGACTGGCGCCTAGCAGACGTCCTTCCTCATCACGCCGCGCCCGGCTGAGCACGACCTGGCTGGCGGTGGTGACCAGAATCGTCTCGAAGTCACGCCGGTCAACAGCGGAGACGGGCAGGGGATCAAGGTCTGCCAGCGGCACGACGTGGTCGGGCACGAGCCGATCCTCACTGATGCGCCGGGGCCACTGGGATGACGTCAAACCCAACAGGCGAACGAAAGGCCGTGGCGATGCCGCGAGCGCCTCAGCCGGCATCCAGGCGACCGACGCGCAGGGCTCGCTCTCGTCCTCGAGGCGAAGTTGCGCGATCGTGATATCGATGGCGGCCGGACTGCCGAGACCAAGCGCGCGCCGCCAGATGCGGCGTGCGGGACCGCTAAGCAGCTTCTCGCCCGTGTCCGCCGCAAGCGCCGTACCTTCGGCCAACATCGCGATGATGCCGCGTAACTCAGGCGCGTGGTCGACACCGTCGGGCCAGTCGTCGGCGGTAAGCCGGTCGATCAGCCTGTTCCAGGCACTGATCGAATTGAGCGGCGCCCCATCCGGGAGCAGCCGCGTCCAGCCCGCGGGCAGCTGGGCCATGGGTCCCATTTCGCTGCCGAGCAGTGACGCCAGCCGGCGGATGCGCGCCTGCGACACTCCGCGCACGAGGACATCGGCGAGGGCGGCCGCTGCCTGGCCCGGCCGGGTCGATACAACGGGAATGCTATGAACGAAGTGGAGGTCGAGATTGGCATCGGCGCGCAGCGCGAGGAAGACATCGTCATAGGCGGCTGGCGCCGCGGACGCGATGGCGATCTCATGGGGGCGGGCAACCCCGCTGGCGATCAGCTCGCGTGCCCAGCGCATCGCCTCGACGGCCTCGTGATGACCGGTTGCACAGGTCACCGCTCCAAGGCTCGGACTGGCGGGGTCGGATCTGAGCACCTCGATGGCGGAACCGGCAAGCCAGTCTGGCACGGAACGGGGGCCGGCATGCCAGCGGACCGCTACCGTGTCGGCCAACAGGAACAGGAGTTCGCGCCAGCAGGGCGAGAGTTCGGAGTGACCGACGACGTCGATGCTCCCGAACAGGGCAGGGGCATGAGCGAGGCGCTCGGTTGCACGCGCGACGAGATCGCAGGGCCGCAGCATCGAGTGGGGGAGACGGCCGATGACGGCATCTTCCAGCGCGGCAATGGCGGCGAGGCGCGGGTGCTCGCCCGCACGAGCCGAGAGATCCACACCAGCGCGCCATGCCTTGTGCAGCGTGTCAGCCGCGGCGCCGACAAAGCCGGGCAGGGCCTTGATGTCGTCGAGCTCGCCCAGGTTGCTGTCGGTCAACGACGCCTGGATCGCGTTGCGCAACGCCTCCGGATCGATGCCGGTGATGAACCCACCCGCTAATCGAGCCGCAAGCTGCTCCAATGTCATGACCTGGACGCCGTGCCGCTGGGCACGCGCGGCCTCCAATCTGATCTCACGAGCAGCCAGCCTGCCATGGGAGACGAATGTTTGGCGCTGCACTGACCACCCCACTCTTGACGGCTATCGGCGTTTTCGCCGTTTCCGGCAGTGTAGCGGCAGCGGAACATAGCATCAACGCCAACTGCCCGGAGGCGGACTGAAGGCTGCAGAACGGACGAGGTCCGGGGCACTGAACAAGCGGATAGCCGTCAGCCCCGGTTGACATTATACCTAAATGGATATAGGTCTTCTTCCATCGTCAACGGAGATGGAGAATGCGCGAACTGGAGTGGATGGGTAGTAGCAGGGACGACCTGGTCGACATGCCCGAGGATGTCCGAAGCGAGTTCGGACACGGCCTCTACCTAGCCCAGCTTGGAATGAGACACGTCAACGCCAAGCCGTATGGCTCGAGTATCGAACTGATCGAACGGTACGACGGCGACACCTATCGCTGCGTCTACAACGTCAAGATCGACGACGATATCTACGTTCTCCACGCCTTCCAGAAAAAATCGACGAGCGGCATCGCCGTTCCGAAGCACCAGAAGGAAACGATCGAAGCTCGACTGAAAGCGGCTCAACGATTGGCTGCCGAGAAGAGAGCGCAACGCAAACAAGCCTTATAAAGGACCCCGACATGGCAATCGAGCATGTGACCTCCAGTGGCAACGTCTTTGCGGATCTCGGCCTTTCGGATCCGGAAGGTCGTTTGGTGAAATCCAAGCTCGCCGCCGCTCTTCAGCGAAGCATGGGCGAACTGGGGCTGACGCAGACCGCTGCCTCTGCTCGCATGGGCATGCCACAGCCCAAGCTTTCCAAGATCCTCCGCGGCCGTTTCGACGGCATCAGCGAAGCTTACATCACCGATGGTCTCCGGAAACTCGGCCACGATGTCGAGATCCGGGTCCGGCCGCGACATGAGGGGATCGGCGCAGTGCGGGTGCTGGAAACAGCCTAACCGCGTCGATCTGTCAGCGGCTCTCCTTGTGGGCGGCTATAGAGTTTGGGGGTGGCGTTTGGCGTCTTTTGGAATGACCTATCTGTCGCCGGACGCGATGCGCGAGGCGCGCAAATTCATGAACTCGGACCAGAAAGGGGTTCGGGACGAGATCGGGTTCCTGATCGTCCACCAGCGTTACGCCGATCGGTTCTTTCCCGGCACGTCAGTCCTGCATACCCGCTTGCGCTATGTCCTCTTCGTGCCCTGGCTCTACCGCGATGAGCACCTCAAACCAGCCAAGGGGCAACGCGCACAGGAAAGCGTGAAGCGGCGCGAATATTTGCTCACCGGGCGCCTGATCAACGAGCCGGGCGGTGTGATCGGCAGCCGCAACTATCCCTCTCCGGTCGAGCAGCGTCCCAGCCAGGTCTATTGGGGTGCGCTGCAACGCTGGGGGCTGGTGCGCGAGCAGGAAGGCAGCGGTCCGCTTAGCCGCTATCAGGTCGAGCGGATGGTCGCGGGTAAGCCGGGCGCGCTACTGAAGGACGACGAAGGGACGCCGCTCGGAGGAGGATCCTGGCCGTTCGTCGTTCCGGAACCGGCCGACGATTGGTACGGGGAGGGCGAGGGTACGCTGAGCTTCGATCTCACTCGTAGCGAGCGGAAGTTCCTCGCCAAACGCCTGCGAAGCCTGACGTCGCCCAGAAATCCCGGGGCGAGATCGATCTTCTCGCTGCTGGTCGGGCACGACGTGTCGTCGAGCCGTACTGCTTGGGGTCCACAAGTCCGGGACCTTGCGGAAACCGAACGGCCAGCGCTTGAGCGGTCCGGCCACGCCGCTGCTCTCGCCGCGATCGGCCGCGGCGTTTACGCCGCCCAAGTGGAGACGCTGTGCGAGGAGCTGGACCGTAGCAAGCGCTCCGATACGCAACGCGCGGCACTGACCGGCATCGTCCAGCGCTGGAAGGCCCAGGCCGCTCGCCTGGACTGGCCAGCTTTTCTCGACGATATGACGGACCGGACCGAGTTGGCTCCCGTCGTCTCTGTTGCGCTTCAGGACACGCTCGCATGGGTACGCGCCGGACACACCGATCCGATGCGGTTGGAGCGCGTGTACCGTGACGCCGAAGAGGCGCGAAAGGGGCGACGAGCGCGGCTCTCACGCAGCCAGTTCGGCGTCGATCAGCGTGCGGACTGGGACAATGATCACCATCCGCTGGGTGCGCCGCTTCATTACCGCTGGGACCGGGTGCAAATGCTGCTGCAGGACCTCGTCGGCGCATGAGAAGGGCGCCGAAGGACTTCCCCGGCCAGGCCTTTCTTGAGCTCCTGCGGCCACCCAAGCTGACCACAACCCGCTTGGCCCTGTTCGCCGCCTACTCCGCCGACCCGATCGTTCTCGGGGGCGCTCTGTTGAATCTCCACGCCCGCGGCCGCGACAATGCGAGCGGCAACAAGTCCGACTTCGCCGGCGCGATCGAGGCCTTGCGCGAACGGGTGCGCTTCATTGTCCAGCGCGGGCGCATCCATCGTGGACCGAGGCTCCCGAAGATCGCGGCCGTGCTCGACCAGTTCGTGGTGGAGATGCCCTATCGGGAAAGCGCGAATAGCTGGCACCCGAAGGCTGCGTTGATCTGCTATCAAGCGGAGGGATTGCCACGGTTCTGGCGGCTTTGGGTCGGCAGCCGCAACCTGACCATGAGCCGTGACCTGGATCTCGGGCTGGTGTTGGACGGCGAAAGCCGCCGCAGGAAGGGGAGCCAGGTCGTCGATGGCATCGATGCGCTGGGTGTAACCCTCGCGCGCGCAGCCAAGCTGCCCGACGTCGATCCGGACGATCTCGCGAAGGAGCTCAGGGCCGTGCGCTGGATCGCGCCGGACGGCATCGATGTGTCACGGATCGACCTCTGGACGCGCGGCTCGGAGCCGATCGCTCCGCTCGATGCGACGTCCGGAGACAAGATCGTCGTCCTGAGCCCGTTCCTCTGCGATGCTTTCGCACGATCCCTTGCCGATATGACCAAGGCAAGCGCGGACCGCACTCTGGTGACGACGCTGCCGGCGCTGCGCAAGCTTGGCAATGACGGCCGCGCGGGTCTTTCCGACTTCAAGTTGTTGGCGCTTGGGGCACCGATCCCGGACGGAGACGACGTCGCTGAGGTTGAGCTGATAGGGCGGGAGCCGGCGACGGACGAGGAAGACGAAGGTTCGGGCGGCGCTAGTCATTCGGGGCTGCACGCCAAGCTGTTCGCGGCGATCCAGGGCGAGCGGATCGAGATCGTCGCCGGCAGCGCCAATGCCACCGACCGGGCTTGGTCGGGCCGCAATGCGGAAGTCGCCGCCCGCTTCACCGGCGGCAGCGCCGAGATCGACGGCGTCCTGGCGATCGTCGGGTCAGCGACACCGGTATCCGATGCTCTCCTGCAGACGCTGACGGAAACAGAAGCTGACGCAGCCGAACTTGCTCTCGAAAGGCTGCGCTGGACGCTTGCGGACACGTCACTCAGCCTGGACCGCAACGGCAGGGAGTATCGTCTCACCTCTGGCGAAGTCGTGCCGCTGCCGCCCTCAGTTCAGTTGGAAGCAGGGCTCGCCACGATGGCGCTCCACCGCTGGCAGCCCGGCGTGACGCACATCGAGCTCGGAGAGGTTCCGTTGTCCCTGCAAACGGATCTTGTTCAGTTTCGGCTGACGATCGGGGATCTGCCGCCGGCGTCATGGCTCCTGCGCGTGCCGGTGGTCCCCTCGATCGACGCGGAGCGGGACGCTGCCGCGATCAGCCGCTTTCTGAGCGTCGCCGGCCTGCAGGCGTGGCTGCGGGAGATGCTCGAGGGTGGAGCTGGGGCGGGGAGCGAGGACGACTGGGACACGGAGCCGGAAGCGGTTGCGCCCAAGCGGAGCAGCTGGAAGCATGACGGGCTCGCGCTCGAGGATATCCTGACTGCCTGGGCCAAGGACCAGACCCACAAGTCTGGTTCGTTGAAGCGTGTCGATGCCGTGATCGACCGCTATGTGGCTGCGGTGCTGGCTCATGGCGAGCACCTTACGCAGGCGGACAGAGACGATCTGACCGCCCTCCAGCAGACTTGGCGCATTGCGCGCGAGGTCCTGATCGCAAGATGAGCAGCACGCCGCGCGCCTTTCAGAACGCGACGGTAGGCGCTGCCGTAGCCGCGCTGACCGGTAAGGGCAGTCGCCGCTTTCTGGTGGCCGACGAGGTCGGCCTCGGCAAGACGACAGTCGCTCGGGAGGTCGTCCGGCAGCTGTCGCGTGGCGGTAGGAAGAAGTTCACGGTCTACTACGTCACCAGCAATGCTCGTGTCTCCGACCAGAACGCCGCGCGTTTGGTCGACTTTCTGGAGGACAAGCGCGCCAGGCTGCGGGCCCTTTCCAAGGTCGATCGGCTGTCGATGATCCCGCTCGATCAACGGCCGAACGACAAGGAGCCGCCATCGCCGCTCCGGCTCTATTCGCTATCCCCTCAGACCTCCTTCCCGCCCGAAGGCACACGACCGACACCTGGCGCTGCGATCGAGCGTGCCTTTTTGAGCCTGCTGCTCGAACGCGCCGTGCCGGGGATATTGGAGACACTACCCGAGCGCTTCATCCAACAGCGCGCGACGGTGAGCTGGGAGGGCGCCCGCCGTACTGCGCAGCGGCTGATGGGCGGCATCGATCCGAAGCTTGTCGGCACCTTCCGCACCGCGCTCAAGTCGCGCTTCAATCCGGAGGGTAAAAGGCCGGGTCTTCGCGAACGCATCGCGACAGCCGCACAGACAAAGCCTGAGGCGGGGACGTTGACGGTGTTGCGCCGCCTTCTTGCGGAGGCATGTCTCGAGGCGACCCCGCCGGACCTTATCGTCTTCGATGAGTTTCAGCGCTTCCGCGAGATGCTGGCACCTTCGAAAAGCGACCGGCTCGGGCGCGCCCTTCTCGGGATCGGCTATAAAAAGCCTGCCATGCTGCTTTTGTCGGCCACACCCTACCGCCTGTTTGGCGAGTCCTGGGATGGAAAAGACGGGCCGCAGGCTCACGAAGAGCTTTTCGACACGATCGAGTTTCTGACGCGCAGCACAGCCGTGCGGGAGGACGCCGAGCAGCTCTTTGCCAGCTTCGGCGAGATCCTGCGTGCGATCGGTGACGCAGAGGGCGACACTATAGATCCGCCTCTCAAGGAGCGTGCGGAAGCGACGCGCGACCGGATCGACCGCCTGCTGCGCCCCTACATAGCACGTACCGAGCGCCCGCCCTCTATAGGTCTGGATCACCGCACCCGGCGCGATCCGCTTGCCCTTGTCCCCGGCGATCTTCACACTTTCAGGCATTTCGCCAGCAAGGTGTCCGATCGGAACAAGACCGCGGCCTCTGCCTACTGGCTATCTGTCCCACTGCCGGCACAGGCGCTCGGATCCCGGTACAAGATCGCCGACAAGGTCGAGTTTGGACGCCAATCAGGCGTGCCGGTGCTCCGCTCTGCACGACGCGCCGGCGACGGCAAGGACGGCTGGGGTAGCCCGAAGCTTCGGGCCCTACGCGACATCGTGCGAACGCCCGATCTCGCGCTCCCCTGGGTTGCCCCTTCCATGCAGTGGTGGCCGCTTGCGGGTCCGTGGGCGCACAGCCTGGCGCAGAAAACGCTTCTGTTCAGCCGTTTTCGCGCCACCCCGCAGAGTGTTGCATCCTTGATCAGCCTCGGTGTCGAGGACGCTTACCTCGACGTCGGGCCAACCGCCCGCCGGCGACCCTGGGAAAGCAAGCGGCTGGCTCCGCAGTCCGGCCTGCCCGTGATGTCGTTGTTCCATCCGTCGCCGTTCCTAGTCCGGGTGACCGATCCTTTGAAGGGCAACCATTCGTCCGCCCGCTACGCGCTGCGCACGGTCATCGGACAATTACGGAAGGCGCTCAGGGATCAGAAGGTCGAGATCCGCAGCAAGCCGAAGAAGGACGCCGAACGGGCACGTCCGCTTTGGAACCTCCTTGCCGCGATCGAGCGAAAGTCCGGCGATTTCGCGGCATCCCAGGCGGCATGGAACGAGACGGCGGGGACTGAGGCAGTGCTCGGGCGCATCGTCACCCGGCGCAACCACGTCGAGAGTATCGACTGGATCAGCGCCAAGGAGCTGCACCGCTTGGCCGAGATCGGCTTGGCCTCACCGGCGGTCGCTGTCGGCCGCGCACTGCTCCGGCATTTTCCGGCGGCCATTGAGGCAGACCACCTTTCGAAGCTCGTCTCGTTCTGCTGGCACAGGCTGCGCCCCTATCTCGACAACCGGGTGTTCTGGGGCCGGCTGGGCGACGGCAATCCCACCGAGGTTCTGATGGCGGCGGTCCGCGACGGCGGGCTCGAGAGCGTGCTTGATGAGCATTTCTGGCTCGCCCAAGGGCAGACCGACGCCCCGAACCTTCTCGACGAACTGGCATCGGCGCTGCACGCCTCGCTCGGTTGGTTCACCTTCCGCGGCATCCCGACCACATCGAGCTCGATCCGCCTTCGTTGCCACGCTGCCGTGCCTTTCAGCGGCACCGAAAGCGGCGATGCCGAAGCAGCGCAACGTGCGCTGAGCGAGTCTGAAGCCGAAGCGCCGCCACGCGCTGAAAGCCTCCGGCGAGCGTTCAACACGCCATTCTGGCCCCATGTTCTCGCGACGACCTCGATCGGTCAGGAAGGTCTGGATTTTCACAGCTGGTGCCGTCGCATCGTTCACTGGGATCTGCCATCCAATCCAGTCGACCTTGAACAGCGTGAAGGTCGCATATCGCGCTATGGTGGTCTCCTGGTGCGACGTCCGCTGGGCGCGTTGGTGCAGGGCGACGCGTTAGCCGCGGCCCGCACCGGCCGATCACCATGGACAGAGGCCGCAGGATTGAGCGAGCGCCGGTTCCAAGACGACACCGGGCTGTCACCCTGGTGGACGTTCAACCATGCCGACATCGATCGCCACGTGCTCGCATTGTCGAGGAGCCGTGACATTGCACGGTTCGATTACCTCCAGCGCCAGCGCCTGCTTTATCGCCTCGCGCTCGGCCAGCCGAATCAGGAGGATTTGGTCAATCATCTGGCAAGAGGCAGCGACACAAAGATCGCCGAACTGAGCGCACTGGCTTTGGACCTAAGGCCGCTCAAGCCGACCGTCAGTCTCAGCTGAACGAAACTGGAGGCTGTTCAGCATACTCAATGTAGATGACTACGATGTGTTCTCGGCCATAATGGGTCGCAACTTGCTCGGTTAGCCTATGGCTCGCGAGGGTATACCCAAGAACGCCGGGCAGGAGTGACGAGCAGATGGGAGGCAACGAGGTCAGGGCGGCGCGGGTGTACCTGCGTGTGAGCACGGACGAGCAGGACCTGACGCGGCAGGAGAGCATCGTGGCCGGCGCGCGGGCGGCCGGCCTCTACGTCGCGGCGGTGTACCGGGAGAAGGCGTCGGGCGCACGGCCAGACCGACCCGAGCTGTTGCGCATGGTCGCGGACCTCCAGCCGGGCGAGGTGGTGGTGGCCGAGAAGATCGACCGGATCAGCCGCCTGCCGCTGCCGGAGGCGGAGCTGCTGGTGGAGACGATCCGGGGCAGGGGGGCGCGCCTCGCAGTGCCGGGGATCGTGGACCTGTCCGACTTGTTGGCCGACAGCGCGGGCGTAGCGCGCATCGTGCTGGAGGCGGTGCAGGACATGCTGCTGCGGGTGGCGCTGCAAACGGCGCGCGACGACTACGAGACGCGCCGTGAGCGGCAACGCGAGGGCATTGAGGTCGCGAAGAGGGCGGGGCGTTACACCGGCCGCAAGCCGGATCTCGCCCACCACCGGCGCATCGTAGGTCTGAGGGAGGCGGGCATGAGTATCGCGAAAACTGCGGAGCTCGCCGGATGCAGCATCGCTCACGTCAAGCGCGTGACAGCACTTCATCGCTCGAAGCCGACTCCGCCTCAGCAGGGCGACTGAGTTTCATGCATGTCTCACCGCCGATCGTAATGTTCTAAACAGCATCGCGGATCGGGCACGGTGACGTCCTCCCTGTTTTTTCATCCATGTTGAGTGAGAGTTTTCCGGCTCTTTGAAGCCTACGGGCAAGGAGCTGGGACATGAAGAAGTCGAGGTACACGGAATAGCAGATCGCGTTTGCGCTGAAGCAGGCGGAGACGGGCACGCCTGTGGCAGAGGTCATCCGCGGATGGGCTTGTCGGAGCAGACGTTCTATTGCTGGAAGAAGGTGTATGGTGGGCTGGGCGTCGGCGAGCTGCGGCGGGTGAAACAGCTCGAGGACGAGAATCGCAAGCGCAAGCAGCTCGTCGCGGACCTGAGCCTGGACAAGCATATCCTGCAGGATGTCCTGGCAAAAAAGCGCTGACGCCTGGGCGGCGGCGCGAGATCGTCGCGCACGTCCAGGCATCCCACGGCGTCAGCGAGCGGCGCAGCTGCCTCGCGCTCGGCGTCGACCGCTCGTCGGTGCGATACGTGTCACAAGCCGGACGAGGCGCCGCTGCGGCTGCGCATCCATGATCTGGCGGCAGCACGGGTGCGCTCTGGCTATTTCCGGATCTACATCCTGTTGCGCCGGGAGGGCTGGCTGGTGAACCACAAGCGGGTCTACCGGCTGTATCGGGAGGATGGATTGAGCCTTCGGCTCAAGCGCCCTTGGCGCAACGTCAGCGCGGCGAACCGCGAACGCCTGCCTACGGCCTCGGCGCCCAACGAGATGTGGTCGATGAACTTTGTCTCGGATGTGCGGTTCGACGGGCGGCGCTTGCGGGCGCTGACGGTGGTCGACGCGTTCACCCGCGAGGCGCTGGCGATCGACGTCGATCAGGGCATCACGGGCGAGCAGGTGGTCGCGGCGGTGACGCGCATCGCGTCCGTGCGTGGTACGCCGAAGACCATTCGGGTCGACAACGTCCTATGTCGGGAAGCAGCGGCGGGTTTTGGCCAGCAGATATCCATGCGCCGACAACCGTCGGCGCGGCA
>NZ_JBIQEU010000028.1:0-23003 GCF_045369765.1 Sphingomonas olei | reverse complement strand
CGCCCGCGCCCTCGTCAAAGACGATAAGCATCCCGGCTACGGCCAAACGGGCAAGGCGGCCCTCACGCCACGCTTACCGCTGATGCGCCGCGCCGTCGAACGTCTGACGGCCGAGCGCATGGAGGTGACCGAGCCGCCCGACTATTCCGAGACGCTGGGCGTCATCGCTAACAACATCACCGCCACCGCGCAGCGCGTCGATATGCTGGTCAAAAGCCCTATGCTGGCGATGACGCCCGAACAGTTGGCGGGACGGATTACCGCGGCGGCGAGCACGGTGCGCCAGGAAGACCGGCAGACGATCGCTACGGCGCGCACCGGCCTGGAGGACGTGACCCGCCAGCTTCACGGTTATGTCGTATCGGCGCGGCGTGGTGACGAGCAGAACCGCTGGCTGATGTGGACCGCGATCGGCGGGATCGTGGTCGGCATGATCCTATGGGCGGTGTTCGCTGGCATTGTCGCGCGCGCCGTGCCCGCGAGCTGGCAATGGCCGGAGAAGATGGCGGCCCGCTCGCTCGACCTGCCGATGTGGGAAGGCGGTCAGCGTCTCATGCGGACCAGCGCGCCTGACGCTTTCGCCAGTATCGCGGCGGGAGATCGGATCGTTACCGCAAATCGGAAGGCGTTCGAGGCGTGTCAGAAGCGCGCGGTGAAGGCCGACACTGCTGTGGCATGCACGATAAAGGTTGGGAGATGAGAGCGCCAGCTACCAGGATCACATCACCCTAGCCGTTCAGGTGGGGCTTGGCTTGCATCACAAGCTTGCAGTCAGATGCAACGACGATCATCATGGCTGCTGAGCGCAGCTGCCAGACGCTACGCGTGCTGGTAAGCCTTGAGATCAGCGCGGTTCCGCTGCGATCACATAGTCCGCGCCTGACGCCAGCGCGCCTTCCGCCTCGATCAGCGCCAGCGCTTCTGTCCGCAGCATCGCGGCGTGTGCCTCCAGCGCCGCGGCGAGCGTGCGGTCTGCGAGCCGGATAATGCGCGGGGCGCACATCGCGATCTGCGCCTCCACGAAGCGTGCGCCGAAGCGGATCGGGAAGCGCTCTGCCGCGATCGGCTCGAAGCCCGAGCGGCGCAGATTGTCGATCACCCATTCGGCAGGATATTCACGGTATGGGCGCTCGCCGGCGAGCAGCAGGCAGGAATCGCGCAGTCGCCCGATTCGCCATACGATACGCGCCGGCGCCTCTGTGGGTTCGTCCGCGGGCACGTAGGGATCCACCCCGACCACATAGAGCCGCCCGCCCGTTAGCGGACGCAGCCGCGCGAACAGGCGTTCCTGGAAATAGGGTGCGAAGCCGTCGATCGCGCCCACGAGATAATCCGCCAGCACCGTATCGTAGCGCTCGCCGGCGAGCAGCGCCGGGTCGGCCCAATTGCCGAGCACGATACGATCGTCAGGCCGGCGTCTGGCCTCCGACAGGTCGCGCACCTGCCGGGCATGGCCTTCCGCGCCGGTGACGGCGGTCCAGCGCGTCGTCTCGAGCGACTGGATCCCCGATCGAGCCCGATCCCGTGCCGGCGTCGAGCATCGCGCCCCAGGGCCGGTCGCCGTGCAGCGCCTCGATGTGGCGGAACAGCGAGGACGCGGCGTTCGGCGCCGCGTCCCCCGTCGTTTTCGTCATCAGAAGGCCGTGCGCAGCCCGAAGACGAAATTGCGCCCGCGCAGCGGCGATTCGTCCTTGATGAAGGAGGCATGGTTGAACGCCAGCGAGTTGGTGAGGTTGGTGCCGCGCACATAGAGCTCGGCACTGCGCTCGCCCAGCGGCACTCGATAGCTCAGCGTCGCGTTGAGCATGTCATAGCCCGGCGTGCGTGTCTCGAACGTGGCCACGCGATCCTGCTCGAACACGCGGAAATATTCGGCGTTGGCGACGAAGCCGGCGATGTCGGCATCGCCGCGCACGCCGAGCCGCCCGGCCGGGATGCGCGGCAGGTCGCCCTCCCCATCCTTCAGCTTGGCGCGCACATAATCGCCGAAGATCGCTGCGCCGAAATCGGGCGAGAAGCGCTGGTGGATCTCGCCGTCAATGCCGGTGAAGCTGGCGTTACGCGCGACATAGCGGATCAGCCGAAAATCCTCGAACCGGTCGATCGTGTCGGCGAAGACATAGCCGTCGAAATCCTGGTGATAAATGCCCAGCGTGAAGTGGGTGTTGCCGGTCGTCTTGCGGAAGGTGGCGTCGATCGAATGCGCCGTTTCCTTGCCCAGCGTCGCCGTGCCCAGTTCATAGGTGTTGGTGGCGAGGTGGACGCCGCGCGCGAACAATTCCTGCGCGGTCGGTGCACGCTGCGATCGGGCGACGGACAAAGCGGCGGAATAACCATCATCCGTTTCCCAGATCGCCGCGCCGGATATCGAGAAAGGATCGTGCTCGACGCGCCGGTCGGGCGTTAGCTCGATCGACTGCCATTCCTGCCGCGCCGCCAGCTCGAGGCGGACGGGGCCGGCCTGATAGGTTTCGTGGATGAACAGCCCGGTGTTGCGCGTCTCGCTCGACGGCAGATAGGCTTCGACGCCCGTCGCGCTGAAGCGGCTTTCGGCATGCTGCACGCCGAACACGCCGCGCAGGCCGAACAGCGGCTTGTGCGCGAGCTCGAAACGGATGTCGTTGGCCTTGTTCCGGAAGGTGGTGGCGACTTCGCCGTGATCGATTTCCTCGTGCATGTAATCGGTGAACGACATGCGGAAGCGGACACGCTCGAAGCCGGGCAGCGGATCCTCGTAATCGCTGCGGATGTCGAACCGCTCGCTGCGCAGCCGCACGAAGGGGACCTCATGCTCCTCGTCATGGTCATGGCCATGGTCGTGATCGTGCCCATGGTCATGATCGTGCGAATGGTCATGCCCGCCGCAATGCAGGCTGGAGCCGTGCGGGTGGCAATCCTCGTAATCGTGGCTGTGCCCGGGCAGGCCGTAATTGCTGCGCTGGTCGGTGTAGGCGACGCCGAGATAGCCGCGCGGGCCGACCCAGGCGCCGCCTACGGAGACGGTGGAGGTGTCGTTGTACGAGCCATGCACGCGATCCTCGCCAAAGGCAGAGGGCACGCGGTAATCGTCGCTCTCGCGGTGAACGCCCTCGACGCGCAGCGCGAAATTGCCCGCGCCCGCGGTGATCCCCCCGACGAGCGAGCGTTCGTCGTCAGCGGTGCCGAGCCGGCCTTCCGCCACGCCCTCGATCCCGTTCACCGGGATGGCGGTGGGGATCTTGGAATCGAGCAGATTGACCGCGCCGCCAATCGCGCCGCCACCATACAGCAGCGTTGCGGGGCCACGCAGGACCTCGATCCCGCGCAGCAGCAGCGGCTCGGTGACCACCGCATGGTCGGGCGAGACGCGCGAGGCGTCGGCGATTTCCGATGCGTCGGACAGGATCTGCACGCGCGGCGCCGTCTGGCCGCGGATCACCGGACGGCTGGCGCCACCTCCGAAATTGTCGAAATTGACGCCCGGTTGCCCCGCTAGCGTCTCACCCAGGGTGGCGGTGCGGCGATGCACCAGCTCGTCGCCGGTCAGTGTCACCACCGGCGTCACCGTCTCGTCGGCGCGCTGGCGCAGCGGCGATGCGGTGACGAGGATGTCGTCGGCGCGATGCGCGCCATCGGTGCGCGCTGTGTCGGCCTGTGCGTGCGCGGGCAGCGCCGCCAGCGTGCCCAGCGCCATCGTCGTCGCCGCACCCGTCAGCAGAATGGTTTCCGTGATCATATAAGCCCTTCCCCGGAACAGCGAGGGGTTATGTCACAAGATATCATTACGCTCAATGCCGGCGAGGTAACGAGATCTAAAACAACAAAGGGGGCCGCAGCCCCCTTTGCGAGCGTCGATGCGCTCAATCATCTGGTACCGCCCTCGTTGTGACGCGGACGATACCAATGAGTCTTAGTTGCTGTCCGCGTCGTCGTCGCTGTCAGCGATCACGACGATGCCGGCGATGACCGCGGCAGCGGCGAGAACGGCGATGATGACGCCGCCGCCAGCTGCCTTGTCCGCCTTCGCGGAGGTGGAAGCCACACGAGCCGACTTGGTGACCGAGAGCGACGACGCGGAGTTGGCAGGAGCAGCTGCAACCGGAGCCGCGACGAGAGCAGTGGCAGCGACTGCTGCGAGGTACTTGGAGATCATGGAAGGCCTTTCCAAAAATGAGGCGCCGCAATGGATCAACGCACGACCAATGTCGATCCGTTTCGTGGGTGTGTCGGGTCGATGTGAACTATATCACAGAGCCTTAGGGAAGCGTGCGGTGCTTCGTCCGCAGCGGCCCCGTTGTGAGCGCCGCGCTCTTCAAAGGGAGCTCGAAACAGGCGCAGCGCTCACGATCGACCCAAGCTGTTACTAGGTGCCGGCGGTGCCTGTTCGGCCAATTACCCGAGTAACACAAGAAACATTTCAGAAGGCAACGGATCGGCGTGGCTGCTCGCCGCGCGGCCGAAGCCCGCGCACGATGTTCTGCGTGGCAAATGATTTTCCTCTTTCGTTCTGCCGCCGATTGACTCAGAATCATGGCCATGCCGATCCGCCCCGACCATCGCTGGCTGTATCCGATCGACTGGCGCGAGCTCTCGCACTTCGTCCGCTTCCAGCGTGCCAAGGGGCGGTGCGAGCATTGCGGGCGGCCGCATGGCGCACGGGTGCGGCATCTCGGCGACGGGCGCTGGTATGACGAGGAGCGGCGCTGCTGGCGCGACGATCGCGGGCGGCGCGTGCGCGGGCTGGTTTCCCCGGAGCGCATGCCGCGGCAGCTGCGCCTCGCGGAGCTGGCCGGCGAGCCGGCGCTGCCGTCCACCCGTGTCGTGCTGGCCAGCGCGCACCTCGACCATGATCCCGGCAACAACCATCAGCGTAACCTGGCGGCGCTATGCCAGCGCTGCCACCTGGCGCACGACCGCCCCGAGCACCGTCGCCGCCGCTGGGCCACCTTGTTTCGCCGCCGTGCGCTGGGGGATCTTTTCCTCGGCATCTATCGCTAGAGGCGTCGATCTGTATGCGTGTCGACATGTTCGCGCGGCCCTAAGATTATCGGAGCTGCCGCCGAGCGATGCACTTTATCCCCTTGATGCGTGTTATGCCGAACGAGACAACAAAGGGGAGTTTCTTCATGCGCTCGACGATGCTTGTTCCGCTCGCCGCCTGTGTGCTGCTCGCCGCCTGCGGCAAGGGCGAGGACAGCGTTTCCATGACCAATGCATCGCTGGAGGATGTCGCCAAGGCGCAGACCGCCAAGCTCCAGCCCGGCCAGTGGGAAATGCGGATAGAGCAGGTCAGCAGCGAGACCAGCGGTGGATCGGGCAACCTGCCCCAAATGCCGAAGGTTCCCGCCAGCAGCACCAAGGTCTGCTTGACCGAGGAGCAGGTGAACAATCCGCAGGGCATCCTGGGCGGGGCATCGCCGATGCAGAAGAACTGCGTCTATGACAGCTTCACCATGGCGGGCGGCAAGATCGACGCGAAGATGCGTTGCACCATGGGCGACATCAAGGTCGAGGGAACGAACAGCGGCACGTTCAGCGCAACCGAGATCGCCTCGGAATCGCACACCACCGTCACCGGCCTGCCGGGCGGGATGACGAGCAAGTCGCATCTCAAGATGAACGGCAAGCGGCTGGGCGAGTGCCAACCGGGCGACCTGAAGGCCGGCGACACCAAGGCACCCACCGCGACAAGCTGAGGCGGCGCAGTCCCGCGCGGCATGGAGATAGGCAGCCCGGCCGGGGCGATCTGTTCCAGGGCGTCCATCGATCGGTGGACACCAGGCGGAGGTCGCCGCATCCTGTACGATCGTGGCGACCAGCGGATCGGCAAATCGTTCATGTACCGTTCTTCGTTCCTCGATCGGCTCGTTCGGCGTTTGCGGGCCAACCGGCGCCCGCATCCCCCGGCGTCACCCACGCGCGAGTTGATGCCGCAGCCCGCCGACGATGCCGCGCCGCATCGCCTGCCGGCCCCGGACCCGACCCCGCTTCTGCCACTGGTCCGGCGGTTTGCGGCTCCCGGCTTCAGCTTCGGAACGTGGCAGGGTGGGGAGACGCGCGACGGGGTGATGCAGATGTCCTTTTTCGCGTTGTCGCCGGACGGAGAGGCATTCGTGACCGCCGCTTATCAGGGGCATTGGGTCCGGCCGGAGATCGACTGGTCGGGCTGGGCGTCCGGACCAGCCTACAAGAGCTTGCGAGGCGATGCCAATGCGCTGGCCGGGGCCAGCACCGACAAGATCGCGCATTTGCTGATCACGCTGATCCGCGGTGATCGCTGCAACGAGGGGATGCTTGCCACCGCGTTCGACCAGGGGCTGCTGATCCGCATCCTGGAGCGGCTTGCCGTGCTGGCGCGTGAGGGCGCAGCCGGGACGTTCACCCGGGAGCAGTGACGCTGGCGGCGATTGTGATACGTCACAGGTCGCTTGTCAGATGTGTCAACATGTAGGTTTGTCGGCACGTCTATACGTCAGGTTCCGTTCCGTCCGACTCCGCGATCGCTTCGACGTCCTCAAACACTTCCAGTGCGACGTTGACGAAATTCTCCGCTTCCAGTTGGATCAGCGGGATCGGGGCGTGCGCGGCATCGATCCGCTCGACCTTGTCGGCGGAGATGCGCACGAGGAACCGGTCGCAGTTACTCAGCACCAGCATGCGGATCGCGCGATTGTCATCGAGCGCGATATTCTCGACGATCCCTTCGTATGCGACGTTGGCTCCCTCATGCTCGAGCGTGGTGACGACATAGGCGATGATGAAGCTGTTCGCTGGGCGCGCCAGATCGACCCAGTGCTTGAGCCAGCCGAAGCTCGCCGCCTCGCGCAGGTCGCGCACCCAGCGCCAGCCGCTCGCACGATAGGCGACCAGTGCGACGATCAGCGCCGGCAGCAGCAGCGCCACGAACCAGGCGAGGAATGCGCCATCCCCTGGCACGCCGGCCGAGCGGCCGTTGGTCAGGATGACGCGATAGACGTTGGGATCGAAGGCGAGCGCCAGGCACTGGCCGCTCCACCGGCACAGCCCCGCCTGCACTACGAACAGCGCGGACAGCAGGATATGCCCCAGCAGCGCGCCGAAGACGATAACCAGCAGGCTGAAGGTCGATCCCGGCTTCTCGGGCGCCTGCGAAATGAGGTCGGAACGTTCGCCGGCGCGCAGGCCAGCCCATAATCCGAGACCCGGTGCTAGCAGCAGCAGCGCCAGGAACAGGGTGTAGCTGAAGCTCACGTGGACGGCGGTCTAGGCCGTCTTGGTCGCGGCCTCGGCGTCGTTCACGGCGTATCGGCCATCCACGGCGCTGCGCACCACGAACTTCCCGCCCTCAAAGGTCGCCGCATCCTTGGCCGCCTTCCAACTGCCGAAGCGAGCGCGGACGATATTGGCGGTCTCGATCGACTTCTCGGTGTTGACGCGCATGCGGGCCTCCGAGGAGCAACATAAGCGGTCCGGTCACCCGCGGCAATGCGCGCGTCGCCGTGCATGGTTTCACGGCATTCACTTGGGATCGAACGGCGTGATCCTCGCTCCTTCCACCTTCCACATGCGCCCCTCGCGGGTGGAAACCAGCACCGGCATGCGCATGCTGTAGGAGGTGAAGACGTGGATCTCGGTCGGCGCCGGGTCGAGCAGGTGGTTCACTGTCACCCCGACCGGCGTCGCGCCCGCGGGAAGTTTGGGCCGTGTGATGTTGAGGCAGCCGACGCTATAGGGGCGCGATGTCACCACGGTGCCGTCCGGGCCGACGATCACCCGGTAATGGCCGCCCACCGGATAGCTGTCGGCATCCTGCCGGGCCGACAGGAGGTATACCGCCACGGGTCTGGCACCGCGGGGCGGCAGCACCACGGTGTTGAAGGGCAAGGGCGTACACGGCTTGTACGCCCGCTCCGCCGCGTGCCGCGCCGCGATCTCGCGTGCGCGGGCCAGCACCATCTGGGCGTCCGTCAGGGCCACGGGGGTGGCGAGCACGTCCTGCCGGACGACCTTGCCGTCGCGCACGTCCGCCACGAAGAACGCCCGCGCTTCGGCCGCCGTGCCGCGATAATAAGTGACGCGCAGGATCTGCGGATCGGCCGCTTCGACCACATAGCCGCCCAGCGCGCCCAGCCGGTCCTTTGCGATCGCGGCGGTCAGCGCGTCGCTGCTCACCCAGGCTGCGCGATCGAAGGCATGAAGCATGGCGCCGATCGCCGATGCCTGCGCCATGCGCTGCTCAACGGTGGGAGCATTGGCCGCAGCAGGCGGGGCGGCTTCCCCGGCCTGTGCGGCGACCGAGGCGAGCAGGATTGGTGTCAGCAGCATGAAGCGTCTTCCTGTTCGCGCGTGAACGATATGGTTTGCGGCATGGCAGTTCCCTGTCGCGCGAGCCATAGCTGTAGCCGCTCGCAGACATAGCGGCGTCTGCGCGTCATCGGGGCGATTTATTGGTCACGCTACACCTGGCGGGACGGCCTCGACAGGTCGGTTGTGACACGATGGTCACGCTGAACCTGAGCAGCGAGGCTGTCGGTAAGACGATCGCCCCAAAAGCACGGCTGAGGCGTTGACCCACCTGAACGGGGGAGGGACGCCGATGTGTGCTGGTGACGACGAGAAGTGGATGCGGATGGCGATCGACGTCGCCCGCTCGAAGGGCTCGGACCCGTCCACCTCTCCCCTCGGGTGCGTGATCGTCCTGGATGGCAAGGTGATCGCGGCGGAACGCAACCAGACCCAAGAGCTGCCCGACGCCACCGCGCATGCCGAGATGATGGCGATCCGTCGAGCCTGCGAGGGCACCGGCGAACTGGAGTTGCGCGGTGCGACGCTCTACTCGACGCTGCAACCGTGCGGGATGTGCACGATGGCATCGATCTGGTCCAAGGTCGGCCGCGTGGTCTACGGTGCAGGGCGCGACGACGTTCACGCCATGTATTTCGAGGCCAGGCACGTCGATACACTGTCGTTCATCGGCGATGCTTATCGCGACGATATCGAGATCGAAGGCGGGTGCCTGCGCGAGGAGTGCGCCGAACTCTACTACGGTCCCGCTGCCGATCTACCCGAGGAGGAGCAGGCCAACCTATGAGCGATGTCGTCAACGTGAACACCGCCAGCGCCGATGAACTGGATGCAGTTCCGGGCTTGCAAGGTCACGGGTTCGAGATCGTCCGCTACCGCGGCGAACGAGGGCGTTTCACCGATCTGCGTCAGCTAGAGGAGGTGCCGGGCCTGGCGGGAAAGGTCGATGGCAGCCGTGCCGCGCTCAGCGTCGGTGAAGGCTAACCTTCAACTGCTATCACAGCGGGGCGATCGCCAGAAACGTCGTGACGACGGTCCTGTCATCGACTGGCTTGTGCAGCACCCGCATCGCCGGCGAGCGGGGCTGAAAGCTGCGGGGCTCCCCCGTCAAATCTCATGGCTGATGGATCGTTCGGCGAAGAACTTGCGCAAGCAACCTTCGCCCAGAGAAGACAGGCGCAATACATACAACTTGACGCACCCTGCAGGTGCGCCGCGAATTGTATGCGGCGCCTCTGGCGAGGCGCTTGGATCGTCGCTGCGCGCCGAGTGTGGCACCGCTCACGCGGGTGCCAGCGCTATCGCGGGGGTCGCGGCTTCGCCGCCCTCGTGGCGGGCGTGGGCGGCCCTTTACGCTTCGCGATAGTCCTGCAGCGCGAACGGGTTGAGGAACTGGCGCCCGCGCATCAGGTCGCGATCGACCACTGACAGTCCGGCCTCGTCGCAGACCGCGTCATAGCGCGCCGCGATGACCGCGATCTGCCGGTCGATGATCGCGTCCGCCTGCGCGCGATCGAGCAGGAAGACGCCAGCGGCATCGACGCACAGCGCAAGGTGGCTGTCGCGCCGATTGCCCCGGATCAGCATGGCCTGACTGGCCTCGCCGCCCGCCCGCGCCTGCGGGCAGATGTCATAGGCCGGGGTCAGCGTCAGCGCTTGTCCGTCCCAGAAGGCCGAATGGTTGCGGGCATGATCGTCGGTGTTGCCGCACAGGATGTTAAACACCAGCCGACCGAACAGCTCATGCAGCGTCTCGCGAGGCGCGGCGAAGCGGTGCCGGACGATCTCCGCCAGAACCTCGTAGCTGGCATAGCGGGCCATCAGCTCGTCGAGTTCGAGCAGGGTCAGCGCCGACACCATTGCGCGGCGCGTCCAATCTCCTTCGGTTGCAATCCGGTCGAAGCGTTCGACCAGCAGCACATCCTTGCCCTGCGCGCGCACCAGCCGCACCGGAGCGACATCCAGCCCGATCTCGCCGGCGAGCCGCATGGCGACGAACTCCGCCTTCACCACGTCCTGCACGTCGCCGATCGCCGGGAACTTGGCGACATATTTGGTCGTGCCGTCGGTCAGGAACGCCTTGGGCCGCGCGCCGCCCAACGAGCTGCCGTGGTGCAGCGCCAGATCGAGGTCTGGGGTCAGCGGCACTCCGGCCTCCACCCGCTCGGCAGAGCGGATCAGCTCCTCCAGCGTCGCGGCGGTCGAGGATCGCGCGACATAGTCGGTCGGCGAGGCCTGGAAATCCAGCGCGCCGGTGCGGTCCGAACCGCTTTCGAGCAGATAGCTGAGCTCATCGATTCGATCGACGTCGCCGTCCCGCGCCTGCCGCCCGAGCAGCCGGTTGAGAATGACGCGGCGTCCCCAAGCGTCGGGTGCGGCGTCGCGCAGGCTGCTGGGCATCGAGAGGCCGGGCAGCGGCGTGATCACGCCTGTGACGAGCGGGAGTTCGGGCAGGAAGAGCGGGATCGCGTCGTCCCGCGCGAGGTAGCTGCGGCCGTAGTTGAACAGGAGCCGCTGGCGATCGCGGAAGATGCGGCCGGCGACCACCGGCTCGATGCGTTCGGGCAGCCAGACCCAGACATAGGCCTGATCTGCGGCCTGATTCGCCATCAGAAATCGTCGTCCACCGCCGCACGACGGTTGTGGACGGCCCCGGGCAGCAGCGCAAGCCGGTCGGCTACGCGATGCGCCTCCTGCGCCAGCCCGTTCTCCTCGAAGCCGAACAACGGCACCTTCAGGATCGCGGCCAGCTCGAACACCGTCCCGATCGCACAGCCTGGTTCGCCCCGCTCCACCCGGCCGAGCAAGGCGCGCGAGATGCCGGCACGTGCGGCAAGATCAGCCTGCGAGATGCGCTGCTCCGTTCGCGCCATGCGGATGGTGTTGGCCATTAGGTTCAATGCCTGTTCGGCGTAACGAGAGTGAGCTGTCATTCTCGGTAGTATGCCTCATATATGCAACATATCAAACGGAATGAAACTAATATGCTACATACGGTGCCGATCGCCTATGGTTATTTTGGTGAAGTGAAGGATCTGAAAGATGGAAGGTCGGCAGTCGCCGGCTGAACCCTCGGTAAGCGCCTTCTTCACCACCGGCCATGGCCGGTCATTCCCCAGCATCTGCGTCCGTCAGCCGACCGCATCAGCGGCGCGGCATGACGGCGCACGCATGGAGTTCATCATGCTACCGACACCCACCATCACGACGTTGAGCATCGCCCGGCTTGACATAGGCTACCGGCTCGGCCTCGGTGTTATTGGCGGCGTGTCGGCCGTCCGCAGCGCTGCGGACGACGAACTTTCCGCTTTCAAAGCTCGCCGCGTCCTTGGCGGCCTTCCAGCTGCCGAAGCGGGCCCGGACGACATAGGCGGTCTTGATCGACTTCGCAGTGTTCACGCGCAAGCGGACCTCCACGGGTCAACATAGGCGCTACTGCCACTGGCGGCAATGATACGGACGGGTGATGGGTGCCAATTCTCAAGGTACGTCGATCCGTATGCATGTCGACAGCCTGCTGCGCTCCATCTCTCCTGCACGCCTATGAGCCGGGCTCGCAGGGGCGTAATCAAGATCACAGCAAAGCGTGCCCTGTGATATGGTAAGCGCGAGAAGAGAAATCGGCACGGCGGTTATCGCCGGTTGTGACGTAACAAGGGGGCATGATGGTCCGAAAGGCGGCCGAGCGGATCTGCTGGCAGAGGTCATCGAGATTGCGCATAGTCATGCCGCATCTCGCCCGCACTCGCCAGCCGATCCGCCCGGCTTGTCATTCAGCTTTACGAACCTAGTGCCTCACGGGCAGCCGCGAGTGCGGCCTTGCCGCCCTTGCGCGTCGTCTTAACTGCAACATCAATGGCGTGCTCGACCGTATGTCCCGCTTTGCGGCCGAGCCCGATCTTCTTTGCCGCCTCGCGGCGGGCTTCCGAATAATTTTCCGCGACCATCGGGTAATCAGGCCTGAGATTGTAGCGCTGACGGTACTGATCCGGGGTGAGCCCGCAACTCGACAAGTGCCGGCGCAGCGTCTTGTAGGGTTTTCCGTCTATCATCGATATAATGTATTCCTTAGATGCCAAAGACTTGCGCGCCGAAACGGCCGGCACATACTTCCGAGAGGCTTCTTGAGCTATGGGTTCCGCAGACGCTCCACTAAGCCCAGAAACAGCCGCGTGCATCGAGGCAAGGAATGCCGGCACATCGTCGACGGTGGTACGGGTATTGGGATTGCTCAGCCAGGCGATGGTGAGTTCGGTCGCTAGAGTCACGTTATCGATGTCGTCGCTCATAATTACTCCGAAAAAAGGGGTACTGGTTTTGATACGTTGTCGGTCTACAGAGGCGGCGGTGTCGGCTCCGTCACCATTCAGCGCAATACCGGTAGCCTCCTGGTCGAGCGCTTCCGCGTCGAATGAGCGTCGCTGCGGTGTTTCCAGACGCCAGCGTGTTAGGCGTCGTCGTCGCGCCGCGCTGACCAGCCTTACACACGAACAGCAATTATAGGATCCCCAACAAAAAGTTGCAAAAACACGGTTAATAGCGTTTAATATGAGTGAGCTGCCAAAGAGTATGCAGAGAGGATCAAACTGGTCATGGAAAAGATAGTTGCCTACGGTTTGATCGCATTAATTCTGATTGTCGGTCTGCCGATCGGTGCGCGGACTTGGCAGCGTCGCCGCCGTCTCCAGCTGCGTCGTAGAGGTATCAAGCGTTACGGGCACTGAGTGAATTTGCCTGTTTGTGATTGAGTACGCCGGTGACCATCGTCGGATGGCGGCACTGTTCGTGGAATGACTGCGTGGAAGCGGGCGATTAACGTGACGTGCTTCCGCCATGCCCCCTCAGCGACGAGGCTCGTGCCGTTTCGGGACTCGTACCTCCGCGTTCCTCAAGCTCTTTCCCCGAAATCTAGTTAGCACATTCTTATTAACTTTCGGGACGTGGCTGTGAAACGATTCGCCTTCGCATTGATTGCCGGTCTAGCGCTTGGCACTGCTCCAGCGACAGCATCAACGATAGTCCGTGGAGCTTGCGCGTCAGTGAGTGACTCTGCCGGCTGCCTGTTCAAGGGTAATATCAATTCGAACAGCGGCGGAAATGCCAATAGCTACGTTACCGCTCAGAACCTGTACAATGCATTGGTCACTGCCGATCGAAGCATAAGCCTTAATCCTCTGGGTTCGACTGATGACAATAACTTCAGGTCTATCGGATCGCTCACAGGTTCAGGAACGTCATCGGGCACTTGGACACTCGATGGTTACCTCGTCGACTTCATAGCGGTGAAGGCGTCCAATTCCTTTGTGCTATACCAATTGGACAAACCGGCCAGCAGCGGCAGTTGGGATACCTTTGACATCCCCTTTCGCAAAAACGCGTTGGACCTGTCGCACATCGTGTTTTTCGGCGATGTGGTCACCGCGGTTCCCGAGCCAGGCACTTGGGCGCTGATGCTCGTAGGTTTCGGCTTTGTTGGCCATGCCATGCGCCGGAAGAAAGCAAAGATGCCGCACGCGCAAGCTGCCTGACGGATCGGGGCCGGTAGATAGACTCGTACAGCGATCCGGCTTCCTGCGACTGGCGGGGTAGTTCGCGTGCCTCTAGTTCAAGCGCCAACCGCCAGCCTGCGGGTATCGGCCGAATAGCGCTGGGGCACTAGCGCTGAATAACGCGTACTCCGCGCCTTTCATACCGCTACCAAGAAGAGGCAAAGTACGTTCGATGGTTAGCCCAATCGAATAGCTCTCGATCTTAGAGTACGATTGATCTAGCAGGCTCACCCTCGCGCCACGGGTGAGCAGTAGGAGGCGATCGAAGAAGTCGGTTTAAAATCGACCGCGCTCGCTGACGATTGCCAGGAGCGCGTCAGGAGAGGATGCTTCTCATCATGACCGAAGACGACGCCGTGCGGCTGCTGAATGAACGTGTCAGCCTTTTCGCACGTGAGATTGCTGCGCTGTCGGCGCCGCCACGATCCTCCTATGCCGCGCACCAATCAGCGATCGCCCGCATTATACGCACCAGTCTGTCAGATGAGGATGTGTGTGTCAGGAATTCTGCCCACGGTTAATCTCGTTGGCGCTTCAGATTTTGACGCTGATCGCGGATATTATGCCAGTCTGATTAGTTTATTTAGTGCTGAAGGTAGCGGCCCGCCCCGGCAGTCGTCTTCCGCGAACTCAAACTGCCCGGCGGTTACCCCTTTGCCGCCGGGCAATTTCGTTTGGCCACCCGTTCGTATCAGCTAGCGGGATAGGAGCTACCAGTTGCATCGCCTCTCCGATCGGCGCCGATAGTCAGCGCTCCTCATTTTCGCGCGGCAGCGCCGGCTTGTCGGCCACCTTGTAAATCCGCTCAACCGGCGCCTTGTGCGGAAAGCTTTAGGCATGCCAACTCGGTTCCACTCACCGCCAGCCTCGCGCAGGATATGGGCAGGGCGTGTCCGGGAACCTCTCCGACTTCAGGGTACGAGGTAGAGATGCCGTACCAAGCGGCTGGCTCGGCCTGCCGGTCGGGCATTCGGCACCGACTGCAGGCTGCAGCTCCCTCCGCGCTTCCAGGCTAGCTGGGAGGTGGCACGGATCCGCTCGATGCGGAAGTGCTCGTCGCGCGCCGCGATATGCGCGAAGTGCGCACCGTCGAAATACACAAGTTCTGGGTACATTTGGTTCGATTCAGAAATGAATAAGCGGCCAAACCTAGATCATACCTGCAGGTTCCCCAATCTGCGACGAGTCGAGGTGATGATGCGGTGGGTCAGATTGCGCCCAGCTAGTTGTCAAATGTCCTCGCTGCCCATATCGACAGCCGATCAACATCGAAGCGGCAATCTTGTCGAGCAACCCGCAAGCGCAATCATGTATTTGCTGTACTCCTGTCGGTGACCTCAATCGGTACCAATGGCTCGGCTTTGTACGTCAGCCGCTCAGCGGGCGGCGTCACTACTACGGCCCGCGGCTTGCTGCTAGCGCATGTGCTCAAGCGCGCTGCAGACAGCAGGGCCCGCGCCAGCCCTATTGTCCGCATCACGAGCCGCATCGACCAATTCCTCATGGCTGTTCCGGAACGCGTCGTCGCATTTGACCTGGTTGGTAGTCGCCGCTCGCTCGGCGAGCATGCCGCGATCGTACTCTTCGGCAGCAGCTTTCCACCGATCGAGGAAGACGGCCTACTCGGCGAGGTGTTGGGCCGAGAGCACGCCGCAGGGGGGGGGGAAGCGCGATCGCCCGAGGATCAGCAACACGACAGCTGCCGTGAGGATCGCCAGCGGGGCAGGGGCGTTACTCCTTTATCTTACCGACGTGTGCGCTCCAACGCAGTAAAGCCGGACTGATAGAGCGCCGCCTCAACCGCCCATCGGCGCACGAGCCCGTTTGAAACCCGCCCGCCGGTGCGCTTCCGGTCTGCGAACGCCGCTGGACTGGCAGCCCCTTCTTTTGCCCTGGTAGCCCCACACGCAGCCCTATCTCGATGTTGCAGGCGAGCGAAGCCATTGCGCCGGTGTTGTCGGTGCGTGCGGGCAATACCCGCACTGGACGGGCGCGGTCTCTCTTCAGCACTGCGGCGAACACGTCGTCTGCCTGCACCGGCGTGATCCGGTCGCCAACGCGCACGCGCTGACCGTCAAGATGGTAGGTGTTGCCTGGGCGATGGCCTGCTCGGTCGGGCTGAAGTCGGGACTATAGGGCGGGAGGAAGATCAGGCTGGCGATCGAACAGCATCGCATCCGTCGCAATGGCAGGGTCGGCTTTGTCGAGCAGCGCATCGTCAGGGCGCGCGGCACTCACAATCGAGGCGGGCGGGGCGACGCCGGTGAGCTCAGTACCGCCGGTGCCGGCAGTGCGAGGCGGAACGCTCCTCGACTGGTCACGGGCGTGGATCCCGCTGCGACGGCTCGAGCCGCAAGGATTACTTCGTCCATCGATTTCTCCGGAGAAAAGGCAAGCGCCCGCATTTGGAGGATGCAAATCGATCGGGGTTGAGCGAGGTTGATTGTGCGACCCAAGCGAGTCGCGACGCAAGAACCTGCCCGGCGAGCGTATTTAACTCCGCTCGCCGGGGCTTTCATCCGCCAAGATACAGCCTCACAGGGCGCCGCGATCCGCCAGGTCTTCAGCCATTACGACCACAGCCCTTGCTGCAGCGACCGGGTATGCTCATTGCCGGCCGCAACCTTATGCCGGTACGTCTCACCCATCCTCCCACCAGCCCAGAACCACGAGCCGAGCAGCACGTCGCGATTGGCCTTGGCAAAGGCGAAATATTCTTGCTGCAGCTGCTTGCCGTCTTTGCCCTTACCCTCGTAAGCTGGCATTGGACCTTGTGGCGTGATGCCGCCGCCGATCTCGCCCATGACTGCCGTAGCGCCGATGGCACGGAGCGCGTCGATCGCAGGGCCATATCGCTTGGCAATGTCGATCTCGCCATCAACATAGGGCGACTGATCGTTGCCGGTCCTCGCCGGGTCGCTGTGTTTGCCCCAATAATCGTGCATGGTAAAGATCGTACGCTTCAGCGGATCAAGCGCCTTCATCCCGCCAATCTTCCGCACCTCCGCCATCGCGCGGACGGTCTGCCGAGCGTTGTTCCAATCGCCCCAACCGGCGAAGATATAACCTTTGTAACCGGCATTGCGGATAAGGACTATGGTTGCTGCCAAAGACGGCGCCCACACGTCCCAGTCCTTTGCACCCTTGGCCGGCTCGTTCTGTAGCTCGATGCCGAATAACGGGTTTGGTCCACCAATCCCTTTCTCGATCGCAGGCGCGAAGGCAGTCCAGAAGCGTGCGATATCTGGATTCGTGAATGGGCTGTACTTGTGGTCGTCAATAACGAACGCCACGCCCTTGCCGATGCAATATCTGGCCGCGCTAATCAGGTTGTCCAGCACCCAAGTGTTGATCGACCCGTCAGCCTCGAAGCAGAAGTCCCGCTTAAGCGGCAGGCGAATGGCCCGCATGCCAAGGTCGATCATCGGCTGCAAATCTTTGGCGCGGTTGGGCCAGCCCTGTCCCTTGATCCCCTTGCCAAGCGATGCGCCGAACCACGCCGCGCCATCCGCCGGCCTGCCATTGTTGAACGGGGCGAGTGGCTTGACGTCTCGCGCCGCCACGGGGGGAGCTTCGAGCGCTGGGCCGCTATCTTCGGCCGGCGCCTGATGTTCTGGCGCTGCCGGCCCGAGAGCAGGGGGCTTGATTGTTTCGGCCTCGGCTCCGATGCCCCATCGCTCCGCCAGAACAAGCGTGATGGTCGATACGGCAGACACAAACTCGCGTCGGGATACAGTCATGCGCTTGATCCTTTCCGGGCTGTTCTGTCACTCTTCGGGTGGTGCCGACCAGGCAACTTCGGTGTCAAAGCTCACTATGTCGAGCATGCGGAAGGCATCTCGGGGTGCTTCGAACGCGTCATCGTAGATCATTCGCTCAGGCGGCGCATATCTGCCCTTGCAGGAACCGCTTCAATCAGAAGCGGATAAAGCGGGTTTCGTCTTTGATAGTCTCTTCGCGGGTTGATGTCACAGTCTGAGCGCGGACCACCGCCGTCGAGGCGAGGCCGGGCAGCGTCTGTGACACCGCGCCCGCGCGAACCACGCTGCCGCTGTCAAGCAGTGCCGGGGTGATCGCCACCGGCCCTCGTTCCACGATTGTAGGCCTGTGTACGACACTGCTCGCGGCGATGGCCGGGGTGACGATCGGCAACGCGGGCGCAAGCGCTACAACTGGCGCGGTGACGATGCTGTCCGGCAAAGTAGCCCGCGCCTCGATCCCGGCCGGCTTCGCTTCGATCCTCAGCGAGACAATCCTGGTATGGCCGGTGATCAAGTCGAGCGCCACGATGGCAGCCGCTGTTGGCGCAGGCTCGTCGGCCGCGGATCGCGGCGTGGTCGCCGGCGGGCTCACCAGGTGGTTGTCGACCGGCAGCGGCAGCGGCAAAGTCAGCAGCACGGGCAACCAGTGCGCCCGTGGTGGCAATTTTCGCACGATCCCGACCTGCGTGACCTCGATGCCGCGGATGGATCGTGCCGGTGGTGACCTGACCCTCGGTGATGGTGATCGGACCCGGATCGCCGAAGATGCCACCATCTTCAATCCATCCGATGTGGCGTTGCATGATCGTTCTACCCATGGTCCGCATGAAGGCAGTCTGAGCCCTGTCGCGGCAGAACCGAAACTCCATGACCCAAGGCGCGTTTGATAAATGGCGGACGTCTATCAAACGCAGCGGAAGGAGCACGGCCGATGTTTTGGCCTTTCACACGCCGTCGGGCGCTGCCTAGACAGTATTTGCCATACGCATCAGATGAGTTCTGGCGTGTCGGCGATATCGCCGAGTGCTGTTACGATGACGACTGGCACGATCCCGACGGGCACCCGTCCACCGGCCCGCGTCTCGGTGACCGCCATCTGGTTCGCGCCGTCGTGCTGCACTCGATCAATCATGCGCAGATGCTAGTATTTGTCGGAGTTGATCGAATGTTTGCGGCGTCCGCGTTCCGGAAGCTTGTTGACGTTGACGTTCATGAGCCGCGCCGTTCTGTGTCTCCAGTCCCACAAAAAGCAGAATGATTTATAAGACCGTGAGGCAGTGTCGTCCCGTCACGTCAACCCGGGCCGTGGCAGGAGCATACTGACGATGACGCAGCCGGAAAAGATTGGTAAATCAGCGTACCGGAGGGGTGGGCACAGTGAAGCTGGCTGAATCACTAAAGGGCGCGGGGATCGACGTAAAGGTGCCCGACCGGGAGCGTTGATCGCTGACTGATGCGCGGCGATAAGGGTACGACGCCGCATGACGCACCAATCGTGCCCCGGTTCGTGTGTGCGCGCGGCGTTGTTGCCGGGCATCTTTCGCGTGATGACGGATCTGCTGTCACCGCGTTCAGCGTTCTCGCTGTTTCGCTATCGGTGAGCCTAGTTACCGTGCCCGCTACGCCCAGCATAGGCGCTTTGGAAGATATCTGAAGATTGCCTAGATTTCGATGTCTGATAGCTGCGCGACGGCCTTGCCCGACATAGGCACGGCGAAATTGATGCCGATCACTCCGTTCCGTGACCATGCCACCCATCCTTGCGCGATTATCGAAGGGGTGAACACCACCTCCAAAAACGCTCCGGTGTAGATGTTTGTCGAAACGGAGATGCGGCACCCCGCTTCAGAGATGTCCGTTGCACAACCTCGACAGCGCATCACTGTGGGGCCGCTTACCGTAACACTGCGCAGCATCGGCCGCCTAGGTGGTACTCGTTCAATCATGAACGAGCGGTTCTTGCTTGCATCGGTCATTTTATGCTGTTTAGCACGGGCAAATGCTGGAATGGTTAACGGCGCAAATTCTGGCTGGTTTATAGTTCCAGGTTGATCGACTTATCCTCGGTTGGTCTGCCTCCAGCCGCGTACGGCACCTGCAGCATCTGTTGCAAACGAGATGTGGTCGATGGGCTCCGCCTCGGAAGCGTTGTTCGACGGCCGATGGTTAAGAAGGCTGACGTTAGTCCACGCGTTTACCAGCGAGGCGCTGGCGATCAATGTCGACCAAGTGACGTAATGGGATAAACAACCCCTGCACCAGCGTAGTTGTACCAGAGCAGCCGCTGGCGCCAAGGGTGCCAAGCCGCGGCGGGCGTTGTCAACGGACCAGCTTTTCCTTCTTACCATCCTTGACAATCCTAGCTTCCGGCCGATCACCTTCAATCGCTTCAAAAACTTCCAATCTTACATTATCTAGACCGTTATCATCTAGATGCTGCCGAATCGAAGACCTTATTTTATCGAGTTTGTTCGTGCTGCATATATCACCGCTCAAATTTAACAGTTCAGAGCTTTCCACTAAGGTGACGTGCACGGCAAGAGTCTCAAAGTCTCTCTTTTCGAACTGAATACGTTTTACACCACTGAGGTCAACACCATCATCAAAGAATACCGTACGGAACTTGCGCTCGTCCCCATTGCCGGTGTCAAATGTGATCAATTCTTGAGATCGCCCGATCGATTCCGAGACGACCCTAAAAGGCATTCTCGGGTTTTGTACATTGACGGGGACCAGGATGTCATCAAAACGGTACCGTATCAGCGGCATAGTCTTGTTGAACAGGTTGGTGACGCAGGTCGATTCAGAGCCGAGCTCGAAGATCAAATCGTCTTCGAAGAGGTAGATGCCTTCCCAGTCGTTGAGTGCAACGCCCATAAGATTAACTTCGGACGATCCGTATGAATTTGCGATCTCACATTGAAACGTTGATCTCAATATTTCACGCTCCTGAGGAAATAGCGGTTCGCCCCCGGACTCAAGAAGGACTGGTCTGATATTCAATCGTCCGGCGCGCGCTTCGTCCGCCAAAGCCATTAGATAATGTTTGTATGCGCTTATGATCTTTGGCTGATGCTTATTCAGTCCAGCAATAACTTCCGGCCAAGGGGCGGAGATGTCAAAATTGCGCGTGTTGAAAAGCAGTCTTTGGGGCCAATCATCCATCAAGCCCATCACTGCCGCGCCCATGTCATGAGTATCGAGCGGGCCTAGAAACGACGTACGCGTCCATGGTTTGATTTGCCGGTGCAGCGCACCATAGCTCATTCCATTGATCACTTCATCGGTCGTGTGAACGTAGATGCCGGGAATGCCGGTTGAGCCCGATGATAGGACAACATTGTATCGTCCTAAGTACAAATCCTTGGAAGATGGAGAATCTCTGACGAAAGAATCAAGGCCCTTACTTGTAATGGCACGATCTGTGACAATTTCGTCGAAATTTTCTCTAAGCATCGCCGATGTCAAAACAGGAAAATCCTCTGGTCGGCACCTCGCAGGATCAATGCGGTTCTGATCTATGACACGGCGATACCAAGGCGACGTTTCCTGGACGAAAGCGACAAGCTCCCTGAAGCGGGCTAGATTGCGAATATCCCTTGCCTCTGGCGTGAGCTTGAGAGTGTCTCGGCGCCTTTTGATTGCCTGCGCAAGTTTCCAGAGAATCATTTCCGCCCTCTTCGATGCATGTGGCCTCGCGCCTGATGTGCCCCTGGCGGGTGCAGCGACCCAGAGTGATTAGGGGGACGTCGCTATAAACGGCTGGTGCAGCCTGGAATTTAGCGGAACGCGGGCAGGCCACCTTCCTTAGGGAGCGGCTGGCTCTTTACCAAGCGCATTTTGCCTTCATCATGCATCCCCGATATTAGTGCTGCCAGTCGAACGCAAACCGCTGCCTGTACGATGCTGCCCTGCTACCCGTCTGTCAATCGGCTTCCAAAAAGGACCCCCTATCGGCGTGCAAAAGGGACCCCCCTTGTCGAGCAGCGTGACGGGTATGAGCGGCGCACCGTTCGCGCTGGTTGCGGCGTAGGGCGGGCGTAGCCCGACCGGAGGCGCAACCAGCGCGAAGCGTTTTCCGTCGGGTGCCCCGGGGCGTCAGCTGCGGTGCTTGAAGCGCCAGCTGTCGTTGCCGGTCTCGACGATGTCGCAATGGTGGGTAATGCGGTCGAGCAGTGCGGTGGTCATCTTGGGGTCGCCAAAGACGGTCGGCCACTCACCGAAGGCCAGATTCGTGGTGACGATGACGGAGGTCTGCTCATAGAGCTTGCTGACGAGGTGGAAGAGCAGCTGACCGCCCGAGCGGGCAAACGGCAGGTAGCCAAGCTCGTCGAGCACCACGAGGTCGAGACGCGAGAGCTGGGCCGCCAACGTGCCGGCCTTGCCGAGGCGCGTTTCCTCCTCGAGCCGGTTCACCAGGTCCACCGTGTTGAAGTAGCGCCCGCGGGCGCCGGCCCGTACCACATTGGCGGTGATGGCGGTGGCGAGGTGCGTCTTGCCGGTGCCCGTCCCACCGACCAGCACGAGGTTGCGCCGGCCGGGAAGAAACGAGCCGCTGTACAGCGAGCGCACCAGCCCCTCGTTAATGGGAGTGTCGTCGAAGACGAAGGCGTCGAGGTCCTTCACCGCTGGCAACCTGGCGGCTGACATCCGGTAGCGGACCGACGCTGCATGGCGGTGCGTCGCTTCGGCACGCAGCAGGTCGGTCAGAACCTCCATGGTCGTGCGCTTGCGCTGGAGACCGGTGGTGACGGCCTCGTCGAAGGCACCAGCCATGCCCTTCAGCCCCAGTTCGGCCATGGCCGTCATCATCTCATGCCGCTGCATGGAGGCCTCGCAGGCTGTCATAGCGGTTGCAGTCAGCGCGGGGCGGATGGCGCAGCGCCAGGTCCTCCGGCGTGATGATGGTCAGCGGCCGGGGCGGCTCGCGTCGGCGGGCCAGGATGTTGACGATGACGTCGTCGCTGGCGACGCCGGCCAGCAATGCTTCGCGCACGGCCGCTTCCACCGCCTCCAGTCCGTCGTCGAGCACCGCTGCCAGCACCCGCACGAACCGCCGGTCGGCGTCGTCGCCAGCGCCGAGCTTGCGCCGCAGTCGTGACAGCGCCGGCGGCAGCTCCCAGCCCTGGAACGGTGCGCCGTTGCGCAGGGCACCCGGCTTGGTCGCCAGCACCGGCAGATAATGCCACGGGTCGTAGATGGTCCGGTCGCGGCCAAAGAACCGGGGATGGTCGGCGACGACTTCACCATCGCAGCGCACGACGATGCGGTCGGCATAGGCGCGAACCTGCACCGCGCGTCGCACCACCCTGGCAGAAACGGAGTAGCGGTTGCGGTCGAAGCTGATGAGGCATGTGCCGCTTACCGCATGCTCGCTCTCGTGGAAGCCGTCGAAGGGCGCGACAACAGGCTGGAGCACCGCCCGTTCGGC
>NZ_JBIQEU010000027.1:0-23511 GCF_045369765.1 Sphingomonas olei | reverse complement strand
GGTTCAAATCCTGTCCCCGCAACCAATACACACACACGCCGCCCTTCAGGGCGGCGTTGTCGTTTGTAGGGCCTGGCTACGGCCCTGAAACGCATCAGCTCCGGCGCGGCAACCATCCTCGCTCAGCTGCGGCAGGCCGACCCTCTTCCACGTCCGACTAGAGCGGCCGCGCAAAGCTGTCCTCGTCGGAATCAGCACGGACAATGCGTTCCAACGCCGCGGTCAACGACGTCCGCCGGCCCCGCTCTGCCTGCATGTGCGGTGCCCACAAGAGCGAAACGTCACGCGTGAAGTCGAACCCCTCCAGCGGGACCATTATGGTGCCCGGCTCCGCCAGGGTGCGGGGCATGATGGTGACGCCCAGGCCAGCTCTGACATAGCTCACTGCCTTGGCCTCACTGGTCGTCCGCGCCGCAAAGAACGGGCGAATGCCGTGGGCGGTGAAGAAGCGGCTCGTTTCCGGCAGCAATTCGCACTGACGGCGCAGGATCATCGCGTCGTTCATCAGTTCCTCGACCCGCACCGTGCGGCGTGCCGCCAGCCGGTGGTTACGGCTCAAAGCGAGCTGGTAGCTTTCGCGGTTGAGCCGCTGGGCAGCGCCACCCGCATCGCCCTCCCGCAGGATCGTCACTGCGGCGTCGATGCGGCCTCGACCGAGGCGGCCGCGCAGCTCGCGTTCGCTGCCCTCGACGATTTCAATCCGCGCGCCATCGCGAAACAAGTCCGCGTCGCCGAGCAGTTCCTCGATCCAGCGGCGGGCGATTGTCGTCAGAACGCCGAGCCGCAGCGTCTGCGGCGCGCTGCTGCCCGCGACGTCGCGCTCCGCTGCGGCAAAGCCCGCCTCGATCGTCCGCGCATGAAGCAGCAGCTTGGCGCCGGCATCGGTCAGCGCCACGCGCCGGTTGGTGCGACTGAATAGCGGCCCGCCCAGCAGCTTCTCGAGCTTCGCGATCCCTACCGACAGCGTCGGCTGGGACACATTGCATGCCGCCGCCGCCCGCGAGAAATTGCCGGTCGTCACCACCGCGAGAAAATAGCGTAGGTGATAGCGCTCGATCATAGAGCGCATCTATAACGTGCTTCCCGCGCTTTCAATTTCCCAAATGGTGCCGCTGATCCTAGGTTGCCGCCAAAGGATCGATCGGAGGCTGACATGGCGGATCTGGATTTCAGGCTGGGTGAAATGGCGGACACGATCCGCGCGACCACGCGGCGCTTTGCGCTCGACCGGATCGAACCGATCGCGGCGCGGGTGGATGCGGAGGACAGCTTCCCGCGCGATCTGTGGCCGGAGATGGGTGCGCTCGGTCTGCACGGCATCACCGTCGAGGAAAAGGACGGCGGCCTTGGCCTCGGCTATCTCGAACATCTGATCGCCTGCGAGGAAGTCAGCCGCTCCTCCGCCGCGATCGGCCTCAGCTATGGTGCGCATTCCAACCTTTGCGTGAACCAGATCCGCCGCTGGGCGAGCGAGGAGCAGAAGGCGAAGTACCTGCCGGGGCTCATCTCCGGCGGACATGTCGGCAGCCTCGCCATGTCTGAGGCGGGCGCGGGTTCGGATGTCGTGTCGATGAAGCTGCGCGCCGACAAGGTCGATGGCGGTTGGCGGCTGAACGGCACCAAATTCTGGATCACCAACGCGCCTCATGCGGACACATTGGTGGTCTATGCCAAGACCGCGCCCGACGCCGGCTCGAAAGGCATCACTGCCTTCCTGATTGAAAAGGATTTCCCCGGTTTCTCGATCGGGCAGAAGATCGACAAGGTCGGCATGCGCGGCTCCCCCACGGCGGAGCTGGTGTTCGACGATTGCTTCGTGTCCGATGACCAGGTGATGGGGCCGCTGAACGGCGGCGTCAAAGTGCTGATGTCCGGCCTCGATTATGAGCGCGTGGTGCTGTCGGGCATCCAGATCGGCATCATGCAGGCCTGCCTCGACGTGGTGCTGCCCTATGTGCGGGAGCGCAAGCAGTTCGGCCGGCCGATCGGCGACTTTCAGCTGATGCAGGCCAAGGTGGCGGACATGTATGTCGCGCTCAATTCCTCGCGCGCTTATTGCTACGCGGTCGCCCAGGCGTGCGACGCGGGGCAAACGACACGCTTCGATGCCGCCGGCTGCATCCTGCTGGCGTCCGAGAATGCGGTGAAGGTTGCGGGCGAGGCGATCCAGGCGCTGGGCGGCGCAGGCTATACCCGTGACTGGCCGGTCGAGCGTTACTGGCGCGATGCCAAGCTGCTCGACATCGGCGCCGGTACCAATGAAATCCGTCGCATGCTGGTCGGCCGTGAGCTGGTCGCCGGCGACGCGCCGCGCGCGCAATAGGGAGCGGCCATGCCACGTATCGCAACGCAGGTGTCGGCGTCGTCCGACGATTTCCAGGTCAACGCCGCGCACAATCGCGCGCTCGCCGAGGATCTGCGCGCCACCATCGCGCGCACCGCGCTCGGCGGGTCGGAGCAGCATCGCGCCCGCCATGTCGCGCGCGGCAAGCTGCTGCCGCGCGACCGGGTCGAGCGGCTGCTCGATCCCGGCTCGCCGTTCCTTGAGATCGGCGCGCTGGCCGCCAACGGCATGTATGACGATGGCGCGCCGGGCGCCGGCATGATTGTCGGCATCGGCCGGGTGTCGGGCCGCGAGTGCATGATCGTCGCCAATGATCCCACGGTGAAGGGCGGCGCCTACTTCCCGATGACGGTGAAGAAGCATTTGCGCGCGCAGGAGATCGCGCAGGAAAATCATCTGCCGTGCATCTATCTGGTCGACAGCGGCGGGGCGAACCTGCCGCACCAGGCGGAGGTGTTCCCCGACCGCGATCACTTCGGTCGCATCTTCTTCAACCAGGCGCAGATGTCCGCGAAGGGCATTCCGCAGATCGCCTGCGTGATGGGCAGCTGCACTGCCGGCGGCGCCTATGTCCCGGCGATGTCCGACGAAAGCGTCATCGTGCGCAACCAGGGCACGATCTTCCTGGCCGGCCCCCCGCTGGTGAAGGCCGCGACGGGCGAGGTCATCTCCGCCGAGGAACTGGGCGGCGCGGATACGCATGGTCGCAAGTCCGGCGTCGTCGATCATGTCGCCGAGAATGACGAACATGCCCTCCTGATCGTGCGCGACATCGTCGCCACGCTTAACCGGCCCAAGGCGATCGATATCGAGATCACCGCCCCCGTGCCCCCGCGGCTGGACCCCGCTGACCTCTACGGCATCGTGCCGCAGGACGTGCGCGCGCCCTATGACGTGCATGAGGTGATCGGGCGGATCGTCGACGGCTCCGAATTCCATGAATTCAAGCCGCTTTACGGCACCACGCTCGTCTGCGGGTTCGCCCGCATCTGGGGCATGCCGGTGGCGATCCTCGCCAACAATGGCGTGCTGTTCTCCGAAAGCGCGCTGAAGGGCGCGCATTTCATCGAACTGGCCTGCCAGCGCCGCGTGCCGCTCCTGTTCCTGCAGAACATCTCCGGCTTCATGGTCGGCGGCAAATATGAGGCGGAGGGGATCGCCAAGAACGGCGCCAAGCTCGTCACCGCTGTGGCCACTGCCTCGGTGCCCAAGATCACCGTGCTGATCGGCGGCAGCTTCGGCGCGGGCAATTACGGCATGGCCGGCCGCGCCTACAGCCCGCGTTTCCTGTTCACCTGGCCCAATGCGCGCATCTCGGTGATGGGTGGCGAGCAGGCCGCCAGCGTGCTCGCCACGGTGCACCGCGATGCCGAGACGTGGACGCCGGAGGAGGCCGAGCAATTCAAGGCGCCGATCCGCCAGAAATATGAGGATGAGGGCAATCCCTATTATGCCACCGCCCGGCTGTGGGACGATGGCATCATCGATCCGGTGCAGACCCGCGACGTGCTGGGCCTTGCCTTCTCCGCGGCGTTGAACGCGCCGATCCCTCAGACGCCGTCCTTCGGCGTGTTCCGGATGTAATGGCCATGATCGACAGTCTCCTTATCGCCAATCGTGGCGAGATCGCGCGCCGCATCATCCGCACCGCGCGCCGCCTCGGCATCCGCACCATCGCGGTCCATTCCGACGTCGATGCCGGCATGCCCTTCGTGCGCGAGGCGGATGAGGCGGTGTGCATCGGCACCGCCGCCGCTGCCGACAGCTATCTGCGGCAGGACCGCTTGCTGGACGCCGCGCGCGCAACCGGCGCACAGGCGATCCACCCCGGCTACGGCTTCCTGTCCGAAAATGCGGAATTCGCCGAGGCAGTGGTTGCCGCCGGCCTCGTCTGGGTCGGTGCGCCGCCGGCCAGCATCCGCGCCATGGGGCTGAAGGATGCGGCGAAGGAACGGATGATCGCCGCTGGCGTGCCGGTCACCCCCGGCTATCTCGGCGCCGACCAGTCGCCCGACCGCTTGCGGGCGGAGGCGGATGCGATCGGCTACCCCGTGCTGATCAAGGCGGTCGCCGGGGGTGGCGGCAAGGGGATGCGCAAGGTCGACGCCGCGGCCGATTTCCACACCATGCTGGAAAGCTGCAAGCGCGAGGCCGCGGCCTCGTTCGGTGACGATCGCGTGCTGATCGAAAAATACATCCTGTCGCCCCGCCATATCGAGGTGCAGGTGTTCGGCGACACAATGGGCAATGTCGTCCATCTGTTCGAACGCGATTGCTCGCTGCAGCGCCGCCACCAGAAGGTGATCGAGGAAGCGCCGGCGCCGGGCATGGACCCGGAAACCCGCGCCGCAATCTGCGACGCGGCGGCGCGCGCTGCCAAGGCGGTCGATTATGTCGGCGCGGGTACGATCGAATTCATCGCCGACGGCTCGGAGGGGCTTCGCGCGGACCGCATCTGGTTCATGGAAATGAACACCCGGCTTCAGGTCGAACACCCGGTGACCGAGGCGATCACCGGGCAGGATCTGGTCGAATGGCAGCTGCGCGTCGCCTCGGGTGAGCCGCTGCCGCTGCGGCAGGAGGATCTGGCGATCGACGGCTGGGCGATGGAGGCACGGCTCTACGCGGAAAATCCCGCCAGCGGCTTCCTTCCCTCGACCGGCCCGCTCGATCGGCTGCGCTTCCCCGCCGGCGTTCGCATCGACAGCGGCGTCGAGGAAGGCGGGGAGGTCACGCCCTTCTACGATCCGATGATCGCCAAGCTGATCGTCCATGGCGACACCCGCGCCGCCGCCGCCGCGAAGCTGGCCGACGCCGCGCGGCAGGTTCAGGTCTGGCCGGTGCGCACCAATGCCGGTTTCCTCGCGCGCGCCGCTGCGGACGGTGATTTCGTCGCCGGCCGGATCGATACCGGCTTCATCGAGCGGCATGCCGACCGGCTGATCCCCGGCTCGGCGCCGTCAGAAGCGGTGCTTCAGGCGGCGGCTGCCGCGATCGTGCCGGCGCCCAGCGGCGATCCGTGGCAGGATCTGGTCGGCTTCCGCGCCAATGCCCCGGCGGTACGGCGCGTGGAGGTGGAGGTCGACGGCACGCCCTATCTGGTCGAGCGTACCGGCGCGCCGGCCGCGACGATCGACGGCGATGTGCTGTATCTCGATGGCGAGGCATGGTCCTTCGGCCCGCCGCGCGCCGACCACGCAGGCGGCGCGGGTGAGGGCGATGGCGCAATCATGTCGCCGATGCCCGGCCGGGTGATCGCGGTTCTGGTCGAGGAAGGGCAGGCGGTCGCCCGTGGTGAGCGGCTGCTGGTGCTGGAAGCGATGAAGATGGAGCAGGCACTGCTCGCGCCGTTCGACGGCGTGGTCGGCGCGCTGAAGGTGGCGGCTGGTGAGCAGGTGCCCGAAGGCACGCTGCTGGCGCGGATCGAAGTGGGAGAGGGCTGATGGCGGGACGCTATTTCGATCAATGGCAGGTGGGCGACCGCCTGGTGCATGATATCCGCCGAACGGTCACGGAAACGGACAACCTCCTGTTTTCCACCATGACCCATAATCCGCAGCCCCTGCACCTCGATGTGGAGGCGGCGCGGGCCAGCGAGTTCGGCCAGATCCTCGTCAACGGCACCTTCACCTTCGCGTTGATGGTGGGGCTGTCGGTCGGTGACACCACGCTCGGCACGCTGGTCGCCAATCTCGGCTATGACAAATTGGTCATGCCCAAGCCGGTGTTCATCGGCGACACGCTGCGCGCCGAGAGCGAGGTGCATGAACTGAAGGAAAGCCGCTCGCGCCCTGGGGCCGGCATCGTCACCTTCGCGCACCGGCTGCTGAACCAGCGTGACGAGATCGTCTGCCAGTGCCTGCGGTCGGCGCTGATCAAGAAATCGACCGCCTGAACGGATTCTGGTGTGCGCCGGCGGTCACCTGCCGGCGCGCCCCAGCCACCCTTCACAACGCGAAGATCTTGCCCGGGTTGAACAGGTTCTTCGGGTCCATCGTGCGCTTCAACATGCGCATGATGTCGACGGCATCGCCCAGTTCGGCGACCAGCCAGTCCTGCTTGCCAAGGCCGATGCCATGCTCGCCCGTACAGGTGCCGTCCATCGCCAGCGCGCGCTCCACGATCCGCGCGTTAACCGCGGCGACTTTCGCCAGTTCGTCGGGTGACGTCGGGTCGATCGAGAAGATGACGTGGAAATTGCCATCGCCGACATGGCCGACGATCGTCGCCGGCACGCTGCACGTCGCCAGATCGGCCTGGGTCTCCAGAATGCACGCCGGCAACCGGCTGATCGGCACGCACACGTCGGTTGACCAGCCGACTGCATTGGGCCGCAGGTTCACCGCCGCCCAATAGGCCTCGTGCCGCGCCTTCCACAGCCGCGCGCGCTCCTCCGCCAGCGTCGACCAGGCGAAATCGCCGCCGCCATTCTCCGTCGCCAGCGTCTCCACCGTCGCGACCTGTTCGGCGACGCCAGCGGGCGATCCATGGAATTCGAAGAACAGGGTCGTCGTCTCGGGCAGGTCCAGCTTCGACCAGCGATTGACCGCCCGGATCTGCATCACGTCGAGCAGTTCGACGCGCGCCAGCGGCACGCCCGACTGGATCGACTGAACCACCGTATCCACCGCGCCCTGCAACGTCGTGAAGCCGCAGACCGCGGCGGAAATCTGCTCCGGGATGGGATGCAGCCGAAGCGTCACTTCCGTGATGATCCCAAGTGTTCCGTCGGCGCCGACGAACAGCCGCGTCAGGTCATAGCCGGCGGCCGACTTGCGCGCCCGGCTGCCCGTCCTGATGACCTTCCCATCGGGCGTGACGACGGTCAGCGCCAGCACCGCCTCGCGCATCGTGCCATATCGTACCGCGTTGGTCCCGCTGGCGCGCGTCGACGCCATGCCGCCGATCGTCGCATTGGCGCCGGGGTCGATCGGGAAGAACAGCCCCATGTCGCGCAGGTGCAGGTTCAATTCCTCGCGCCGGCACCCCGCCTGGACGGTGCAGTCGAAATCGTCGGCATGGACGGCGAGGATCGCGTTCATCTCCGACATGTTGACGCTGACCCCGCTATGAATCGGCAGCGCATTGCCCTCGATCGAGGTGCCGGCGCCAAAGGGCACGATCGGCACGTCATTGGCGGTGCACAGCTGGACCAGATCGACGACATCCTGCGTGCTGCGGGCGAACAATACCGCGTCCGGAGGAGCGGGGCCGAAATGTGCCTCTGAGCGGCCATGTTGCGCCAGCATCGCGCCGCTCTCATGCCATTGGTGGCCGAACCGCTCCCGCGCCGCTTCGAGAAAGGCGGGGGCAAGTGGCGGACGGGCGGGGGAAGGGGCGTGGTGCATCCCCCGATCCTGCCCCGAAAGCGGCCCGATGAGAACCGCGGTCATGCGCGATGGCTATGGCCGTCGCGCCGATTTGCCTGCCCCGCCGCGACCGGCGTCGTTGCTTTACCCCCTCGATCCGCCATCCTTGCGTCCTTCTCGCGAAAGGACCGCTCTTTGACCGCTCGCCCCATGCTTCGTGCCGCTCTTCTCGCCGGCGTGTTCCACCTCGCCACCGCTTTCCCCGCAGCGGCTCAGGTCGACCCGGCAAGGCTGGACGCGCTGAAGACGGAGGCAGCGGCGAAGGTCGATCGTCAGGCGAAGATGGTTCAGGAGATGGTCGATTCCCTGTTCAGCTTCGGCGAACTGGGCATGCAGGAGGTCGAATCCTCGCGCTACATCACTGCGGTTCTCGAAAAGAACGGCTTCAAGGTGGTGCGCGGCGTGGCGGGCATCCCCACCGCCTGGACGGCGACCTGGACCAACGGCAGCGGCGGCCCGGTGATCGCGGTCGGCTCCGACATCGACGGCATCCCCAAGGCCAGCCAGAAGCCGGGCGTCGCCTGGCGCGAGCCGCTGGTGGCTGGAGCACCGGGCCACGGCGAGGGGCATAATTCCGGCCAGGCGGTGAACATCGCCGCCGCGATCGCGGTCAAGGAACTGATGACGCGTGAGAAGATCCCGGGCACGCTGATGCTGTGGCCCGGCGTTGCGGAGGAGCCGGTTGCCGCCAAGGCCTTCTTCGTGCGCGACGGGCTGTTCAAGGATGCCGACGCGGTCCTCTTCACCCATGTCAGCTCCAACCTCGCCACCAACTGGGGACAGCCGAGCGGGACAGGTGGCGTGTCCGTCCTCTACACTTTCTCAGGCGAATCGGCGCATTCCGCGGGCGCCCCGTGGCGCGGCCGCAGTGCGCTGGACGCGGTCGAACTGATGGACGCCGGCTGGAACTTCCGCCGCGAGCATCTGCGACCTGAGCAGCGCTCCCACTATGTGATCAAGGACGGCGGTGACTTCCCCAACGTCGTGCCCTCGGAGGCGACCGTCTGGTATTATTTCCGCGAACAGAGCTTCGCGGACATCCAAAAGAATTTCGAGATCGGCACCAAGATCGCCAAGGCCGCCGCGATGATGACCGACACGACGGTCAGCCACCGCATCATCGGCACCGCAGCGCCGCAGCACATGAACCGCCCGATGGCGGAGGCGGCCTATGCCAACATGCAGAAGATCGGTCTGCCGACATGGACGGCGGAGGAGCAGCAATTCGCCCGCGCGGTGCAGAAGCTGGTCGGGGGCAAGGAGACCGGGCTCGACACCGAACTGGGCAAGCTGACCCCGCCAGATGCCGAGCCCAAGAGCGGCGGATCGGACGACATCGGCGACGTGTCCTGGACCCGGCCGACGATTACGATCCGCTATCCATCCAACATCCCGAACCTTCCCGGGCACAATTGGTCAAACGCCATCGCGATGGCGACGCCGATCGCGCACAAGGGGGCGATTGCCGGGGCGAAGGCGATGGCGATGACCATGCTGGACCTGTTCCTTGATCCCCGGTTGCTTGCCGATGCCAAGGCCTATTTCACCGAGGTCCAGACGAAGGACGTCAAATATCAGCCCGTCCTGACCAACGAGAAACCCTATATCGAGATGAACGCCGATATCATGGGCGCCTATCGGGAGCGGATGCGCCCGTTCTACTACAACCCCGCGAAGCACCGGACCTATCTGGACCAGATCGGGGTGAAGTGGCCGTCGATCACCCAGCCGTGAAGCAGCCCTTTTCCAGCGCGATCCCGGCGAGGTTCTGTGTCCGCTTTACGTGGCGCAGCCTGAGGGCGCTGCCCGGCGGCACCAGCGCCTGAAAGGTCAGCAGGTGGTGGCGTAGCGCCGGCGGCGTGCGCGCGCGTCCCCCTGCCTGGCGAATGACGGGCAGGCAGTCGCCGAGCAGGATGGGCTCGCGATACGCCTGCGCGAGGGCAAGGCGAACGGCGGCGATCAGCGCCAGCCACTCCGCCTCCATGCTCGTCCCCGCGCCAAGCTGACGCGTGACGTGCGCCCGCCCGCCAGCGACCACTGCAATCTCCATGCCCGCGGGCAGCGGGCGCAGCCCGCCGTCGAAGTAGATCTTCATGCGCGACGATAGGCGCCGGGGGCGAGATCACCCAGCGACCAGTCACCGATCTGCCAGCGCACCAGCCGCAGCGTTGGGTGACCGACCGCCGCAGTCATCCGGCGGACCTGCCGGTTGCGGCCCTCGCGAATGGTCAGCCGCAGCCAGCAATCGGCTATGTTGGCGCGAAAGCGGATCGGGGGATCGCGCGGCCAGATCGCTGGCGGACCGATCCGCTCCACCTCTGCCGGGCGCGTCGGTCCGTCCTTCAACCTCACCCCGCCGCGCAGCGCGTCGAGTGCGTCACCCGCCGGCTCACCCTCCACCTGCACCAGATAGGTTTTCGCCAGCTTGAAGCGCGGATCCGCGATGCGCGCCTGCAACCGGCCGTCATCGGTCAACAGCAGCAGCCCCTCGCTATCGCGATCAAGGCGGCCCGCGGGATAGACGCCCGGCACATCGATGAAGTCCGACAGCGTGGCGCGCTTGGTGGGGGAGCCGCGATCGGTAAACTGGCTCAGCACGTCATACGGCTTGTTGAACAGCAGCAGCGTCATCGCGCTGCGGCGATGCTTTGGGCAACCGCCTCGGCCGTTCGGATGCCGTCCACCGCCGCGGACAGGATGCCACCGGCGTAGCCCGCGCCCTCGCCAGCGGGGAACAGCCCGGCGGTGTTGAGGCTCTGGCCATCCTCGCCGCGGGTGAAGCGCACCGGCGACGACGTGCGCGTCTCCACGCCAGTCATCACGACATCGGGATGGTCATAGTCGCGGATCTGGCGTCCAAACACCGGCAGCGCCTCACGCATCGCGGCGATGACGAAATCGGGCAGGCATAGCGACAGGTCGGTCGGCTCGACGCCGGGCTTGTACGACGGCGTCACCGATCCAAGCGACGTGGAGGGGCGACCGGCCAGGAAGTCTCCCACCCGCTGCGCCGGCGCCTTGTAGTTCGATCCGCCAGCCACGAACGCCTGCTCCTCCAGCTGGCGTTGCAGCGCGATCCCGGCCAGCGGGTCGCCCGGATAGTCGCGCGCCGGATCGATCGCGACGACGAAGCCGGAATTCGCATTGCGCTCGTTGCGGGAATATTGGCTCATCCCGTTGGTGGCGACCCGCCCTTCCTCCGAAGTGGCGGCGACGACGGTGCCGCCCGGACACATGCAGAAGCTGTAGACGGTGCGCCCGTTCGAGCAGTGATGCGAGATGTGATATTCCGCCGCACCCAGGATCGCATTTCCGGCCTCATGGCCGAAGCGGGCGCGGTCGATCCATGATTGCGGATGCTCGATCCTGACACCGATCGAAAAGGGTTTCGCCTCGGCATGGACGCCCGCAGCGTGCAGCATGGCGAAAGTGTCGCGCGCACTGTGCCCGATCGCCAGCACGACATGATCGGCCTCCAGATACGATCCGTCATGCAAGTGCAGCCCGCGCACCTGCCGCTCGCCGGCCGCGTTCGTCTGCACGTCCAGCCCGTCGACTCGGGTGCCGAAGCGATATTCGCCGCCAAGCTCCTCGATCGAAGCGCGCATGCTCTCGACCATGGTGACCAGGCGGAAGGTGCCGATGTGCGGATGCGCTTCGGTCAGGATCTCGGGCGGTGCCCCGGCCTTCACGAACTCGGTCAGCACCTTGCGGTTGAGATGCCGGGGATCCTTGATCCGGCTGTACAGCTTTCCATCAGAAAAGGTGCCGGCGCCGCCTTCACCGAATTGCACGTTCGATTCGGGGTTCAGCACGCTACGCCGCCATAGCCCCCATGTGTCCTTGGTCCGCTCCCGCACCACCTTGCCGCGTTCCAGCACGATCGGGCGATGGCCGGCCTGCGCCAGGATCAGGGCGGCGAACAGGCCGCATGGCCCAGCACCGATCACTACTGGCCGTCTTGTACCGGCCGGCGGCGCGGCGGGCAGGTGGTAGCGGGTGTCCGGGGTCAGCTGGATATCGCGATCGCGGCGAAAGCGGGCGAGTACCGTCGCCTCGTTCTTCACCGCGACATCAATGGAATAGACCAGCGCGATGTTGTTCTTGTCGCGCGCATCATGGCCGCGCCGGGCGATCGTATAGCGGATCAACTCGCGCGGCGTGATCCGCAGCCGGCGGCAGATCGCGGCCGGCAGCGCCTCGTCGGCATGGTGTAGCGGCAGTTTCAGTTCACTGATGCGTAGCATGCCAGCGCTCTACACCGCCGGTCGACGAGCGCCAGACGGCTGATCCCGCTCGGTTCTCCCGTCTGGTCCCGCGGCCTCTTCCAGTGCCGCGACCTCGAACTCATATCGTTCCCAGCCGCGCTGCCGTGCCGCTTCCTCGCTGGCGGCTTTCTTGCCGGTCGCTTCCTTCAGCGACTTGGCATGACCCCAGAATACCTCGGTCTTGCCGCCGGGCAGATACGCCACCAGCCGCCAGTAATGGGTGAAGGGGGCATTGGTCGGCCCGATCGTCTTCACATAGCCGTCGGCCATGGTCGCCGTGAGGTAGCGCTTTCGTTTCGCCATGCGCCGATCTTGAACCATCGTGGGGCCCCAATCAGGCGGACGCCAAAGGGCATAGAGACTAGGGAGCGATTGCAGCTTTGGAAACTCTTTCTTCCATGATCGGCAGTTTCTGCTAAGCGGGCGGGCATATGGCAGGTTTCAAACTCCCCACGTTCAATGATCGTGCGGCCGCTTCGCGCGCCGCGAAGCAGCGCGCTGTCGAAAAGCAGCGCACCAAGACGGCGCCGGATCCAGACGCAGTCGCGGCCCGCGCAGCCGCGCTTGCCGCGAAGGAGGCCGCTGCGGCCGAGCGCCGGGCAGCCCACAAGGCCGCGATCGAGGCCGAAAAGGCCGCCAAGGCAGAGCAGCGGGCCAAGGCACAGGCCGAGGCCGACGAAGCAGCCGAGCGGGCCGCAGCAGCGCGCCGTGCGGCACCGGTGCCCCACATCCCGACCGCGGCCGAGCTGAAGGCGGCGCGGGACGCGCGCTATGCCGCGCGCAAGGCTCGCCAACGCAAGTGACCCCGCGCGAGCTGGTCGGCATCGCCGAGGTGCCGGGCGGTCCGCCGCTGCGACTGTTCCGCCGCGGCAAAGACTTCATGATCGTGCTCGAGCGTAACGAGCTGATGAGCACGCGGATGAGCGGCTCTGAGGTGGCGCTCGGCACGCTGGCATGCCAGCGGCTCGTCGGCCGCCCCGCGCCCCGGCTGTTGATCGGCGGCTATGGCATGGGCTTCACGCTGCGCGCGGTGCTTGGCCTCGTCGGCAAGGACGCCAGCGTGGTCGTCGCCGAACTGGTGCCCGGCATCATCGAATGGGCGCGCGGCCCGATGGTGGACCTGACCGACGGCTGCCTCGATGATCCGCGCGTCGCGCTCGAAATGGGCGACGTGGGTGACATCATCCGCCGCCAGACGGGCGGCTATGATGCGATCCTCCTTGACGTCGATAACGGCCCGGACGGCCTGACCCGTCCGGCGAACGACAGTATCTACACTGTTCGCGGGCTTGAGGCAGCATGGCGCGCCTTGCGACCCGGTGGGATCCTGGCGGTCTGGTCCGCCGCGCCCGACCCGGTATTTGCGCGCCGTCTGGGCAGCGTTGGCTTCAGCGTTGACGAGGTGCGCGTCAAAGCGCGCGACAACGGAAAGGGCGCGACACACATCATCTGGTTCGCCCGCCGTGACTGATCGGTACCATCACGTAGATTGCGCCAGAACGGCGCTAAACCGAACATCTCCACACGAATTGCGCCACACAGCCGCACGGACTGATGGGGGCGCACAGGAATGCATGGCCGCGCGGCACTTCGCGATGATTGTCACGGCAATGGACAGATCGCCCCTACGATCACGATCGGCCTGCTGTGGCATTCGCTGAACTCCGGCAATCTCGGGATCGGCGCGCTGACGCTGGCCAATCTTGCCATCGCGCGGGACGCGGCGCGCCGGGCGGGACTGACGCCGCGCTTCGTCATCATGGGTGCGCGGGAGTCCGCACCGCCGCCGTTCGCCGGCCTCGATATACAGTGCGTTGCGATCGACTCTCGCGCGCTGAAGCCGGGCGGCGCCATCTGGCGCGCGATGGGGGAGGTGGACTGCGTCCTCGATATCGGGGCAGGTGACAGCTTCACCGACATCTACGGCCCGCGCCGTTTCCTCTTCCTCACGCTGACCAAGCTGTTTGCCCTCGCGCGTGGCCGGCCGCTCGTTCTGTCCCCGCAGACCATCGGGCCGTTCACCGGCGCCGGGTATAAGGCGATCGCAGCCTTCATCATGCGCCGCAGTCGTGCGGTCTTCGCCCGCGATGAAGCGTCGCGGGTCGCCGCGCTGTCGCTTGCGCCGGAAGCCAATGTGAAGCTTGCGGTCGATGTCGCGTTCGAACTGCCGTTCACCGATCGCGCGTCGCTGCGCGGCTCGCCGCTGCTGCGGATCGGGGTCAACGTCTCCGGCCTGCTGTTCGGGGAGGCGGAACGCGGCACCAACCATTTCGGGCTTTCCTATGATTATGCCGTATTCACGCGCCGCCTGCTCAGCGCGTTGACGCGGCAGCCGAGTCTCCAGGTCCATCTGATCCCCCATGCGACCAACCGGGAGAACCCGGTCGACGACGACGGGGTGGTGGCCGACCGGCTTGCGCGCGAATTCCCCAATGCGATCCGTGTGCCCGACTTTGCCGATCCGACCCGGGCGAAAAGCTATATCTCGGGGCTCGATCTGCTGGTGGCCGGACGGATGCACGCCTGTATCGCGGCGTTCTCGACCGGCGTGCCAGTCGTGCCCGTGGCCTATAGCCGCAAGTTCACCGGCCTCTTCGGCCTGCTCGATTACGACATGATGATCCCTGTGAAGGGTATGGATGAGGATGCGGCAGTCGCGTGTGTCACGCAGGCGCTCGGCAGCCGATTGCAACTCGCGGCGGCTGAGGTGGAGGGGCTTGCCAAGGTGGAGACGCTCCTCGCCGGCTACCGCGCCACGCTCAGCGGGCTTTTTGCGTCCGTGAGCCAGCGGTCGTGAAGGACACCTCCGTAACGGTCGACCGCGTGCTCAAGAACGATCTGTGCAGCGGCTGCGGCCTGTGCGCCGGCGTGTCGGGGAATGCGATCGTCATGGGCATGGCCGCGCCGGGGTACGCGCGCCCTGTACAACGCCAGCCCATCCCACCGTCTGTCGAAGCCAAGATCGCGGCCAGCTGCCCCGGCGAAGTCGTCGCTCCTTGGCCGAATGCGATGGAGCGGCATCCGCTCTGGGGCCCTTGGCGCCAGAACATGGTTGGTGCGGCTACCGACCCGACGATCCGTTTCGCCGGCGCGTCGGGCGGGGCGCTATCCGCGCTGCTGGTCCATGCACTGGAGTCGGGTCTCGTCGATCGGGTGCTTCACGTGGAGGCGGATCCCGACCACCCGCTTGGCAACCGGATGCGGTGGTCCACCGATGCGGCGCAGGTGCTTTCCGGGGCAGGATCGCGTTACGCGGCATCCTCTCCCCTGGCTGCGATCGACCGTGCCTTGGCCGACGGTGGGACGTTCGCCTTTGTCGGCAAGCCATGTGACGTGTCGGCGCTCCGTCGCCTCGGCCGCCACGATCCGCGTGTGGCCGTGCAGGTGCCGCTCATCCTGTCCTTCTTCTGTGGCGGCATGCCGAGCGAGGATGGCGCCCGGCGCATCGTTGCGGCGATGGGGCTGGAAGGCGGGGAGGTGCAGGCGTTCCGCTACCGGGGTCAGGGTTGGCCTGGCCTGACGGTCGCCACCACACGCGAGGGGCGACAGGCCGACATGCCTTATGCCGAAAGCTGGGGTCGCCACCTCAGCCGCGAAGTGCAATTCCGCTGCAAGATCTGCCCGGATGCGGTCGGCGGGACTGCCGATATCGCCTGCGCCGACGCCTGGTACGGCGACGAGACCGGGTACCCGCTGTTCGATGAGGAGGAAGGGCGCAGTCTGATCATGGCGCGGACCGCGGCGGGGGCGGCCTTGCTGGCGTCCGCACAGGCCGCCGGCGTCCTCGCCGCCTCGCCGCTGCCGCTCGCCGACGTGGCAGGAATGCAGCCAGCGCAGGCGCAGCGCAAGCGGATGGTGGCCGCACGGATCGCCGCGACGCGCCTGCTGGGCCAGCGCACCCCCAGGATGCGCGATCTGGACGTGATGCGGGCCGCGCGTCTTGGCAGAACCTATGATCTTGCCCGCAACTTCCTCGGCACCATGCGGCGTGTCTGGCAGCGCCGGTGGCGACGCGGCGTCGCACGGACGCCGCTGTCGTGGCGGGGGGTGTCGTGACGCGGGCAGCGGCGCTGGTGCAGGGGGGCGTCCTTTCCCTGGCGCTATTGATGCCTGCGCTCGCAGATGGCCAAACGCGGCCGATCGACGGCCACACCTTCAATCCCCCGCCACGCAAGATCACCCTGTCGGTCGCATCGGACCTCCTCTACGACACCAATGTCGCCCACGGCACCGAAACGGCGGCGCGGCTGCGCGACATCGAGCCGGAGGACGTGCGCAGCACCAATGTTGCGGCGATCGACCTGGCGCTTCCCGCCGGGCGTGCCGCGTTCACCTTCCTCGGGGTCGTCGGCTATGATGCTTACGCCCGCAACGATCAGCTTGATCGCGAGCGGATCGATCTGTCCGCCGGAACAAAGCTCCCGCTGGCGTTCTGCATGTTCGATGACGACCTGCATTACGCCCGGGCACAAAGCGATCTTGCCGACCTGTCGCTTGTCCCGAACGCGCCGGCCGAGGCGGCGGCCAACGCCCGAACCGACCGTCGCGCGGACGCCCGGCTGGCGTGTGGGCCGGCAATCGGCATCCGGCCCTTTGTCTCGCTCGGGCATACTGAAACGACCAACAGCGCAGCGGCACGGCGCTTTCAGGACGTGAGCGACACGCGCTATACGGCCGGCCTTTCCTATGCCAATCCCGTCGTCGGCGTCGTCAGCTTGGTCGCGCGTCGCGCCAGCTTTGACTATGATCGTCGGCCACCCGACGGTTCGCTCGGCAGCCAGCGCTTTCGCGTCAGCTACGCTGGCGTCGGCTTCGACCGCCGGCTCGGCGCACGGCTCCAGATGACGGCGTCGCTCGGTTACGCGTGGATGGGTGAGCACGACGCGCGATCGGGGCGCCGCCTTAACGGACTGAATTGGGATCTTGCTAGCACGGTGCGGCTGGCAGACCGGGCGCAACTGACCGTGCGGACATCGCGGGCCATTGATGCGGCTACCGGCACCTTCGCCAATCTGGTGCGCACCAGCAGCTATGCGGGTACGATTATCTATGCGCTGGGGCCGAGCGTCAGGGTTGATGCGACCGCGTCATTGATGACGCGGGCGTTCGATGCCGGCGCACTACCGCAGCCGTTCCAGCTGATCGACGACCGCAGCCAGGATTATATGCTGGGGCTCGAATATCGTCGCGCCCGCGCGCGGGTTCGGCTCGCCGCCGCCTATCGCCAGCGCGATGCGACGCCTGATCTTTATGACTATAGCGGATTTCTGCTGTCGCTTGGGGTTCGCTACGCGCTGGAGCGGTAAGCCGATCGCGGCTCAGCGAAGCCGGCGTGACAGCAGGATCAGGAGCAGGCCGCCGGCTGCCAGAAAGGCGCCGCGATCGGCCCAGACGCGTTGGTCGAGCATGAAGCTCGACGCGGGCCATTGTACATAGCCCAGTCCCTGGCCGATCCACAGCAGACCGACCAGGGCGAGGATGGCGCCCAGCGCGAACAGCACCGGGCGCCAGCGCCGCATCTCAGCGCTCGTTCAGCGGAACGTACGCACGTGCCGTCGGTCCGGTGTACAGCTGACGCGGACGGCCGATCTTCTGGTCGGGATCGGTGATCATCTCGTTCCACTGCGCGACCCAGCCGACGGTACGGGCAAGGGCGAACAGCACGGTGAACATCGACGTCGGGAAGCCGATCGCCGACAGGATCACGCCCGAGTAGAAGTCGACGTTCGGGAACAGCTTCTTCTCGATAAAGTAATCGTCGCTGAGCGCCAGTTCTTCCAGCCGCAGCGCCGTCTCGAACAGCGGATCGTTGACGTTCAGCGCCTCGAACACTTCACGCACGGTCTTCTGCATCACCGTCGCGCGCGGATCGTAGTTCTTGTACACGCGGTGGCCGAAGCCCATCAGGCGGAACGGATCATTCTTGTCCTTTGCCCGGTTGATGAACTCGGGAATGCGATCCGGCGTGCCGATTTCCTGCAGCATGTTGAGCGCCGCTTCGTTGGCGCCGCCATGTGCCGGACCCCACAGGCAGGCGATGCCGGCCGCGATGCACGCGAACGGGTTCGCGCCCGACGAACCGGCAAGGCGCACGGTCGAGGTCGACGCATTCTGCTCGTGATCGGCATGGAGGATGAAGATCCGGTCCATCGCCCTCTCAACGGCCGGGTTCACCTCATAGGGCTCGGCCGGCACGCCGAAGGTCATCTTCAGGAAGTTGCCGGTGTAGCTCAGCGAGTTGTCCGGATACTGGAACGGCTGCCCGACGCTGTACTTGTACGCCATTGCCGCGATCGTCGGCATCTTGGCGATCAGGCGGTGCGACGCGATCATGCGCTGCTGCGGATCGTGGATGTCGGTCGAATCGTGGTAGAAGGCGGAAAGCGCGCCGACCACGCCGCACATGATCGCCATCGGATGCGCGTCGCGGCGGAACCCGCGGTAGAAGGTCGCCAGCTGCTCGTGCAGCATGGTGTGGCGGGTGATCGTGTTCTCGAACTTGTTCAGCTCGTCGCCCTTGGGCAGCTCGCCGTTCAGGAGGAGGTAGGCCACCTCCATGAAGCTCGACTTCTCGGCCAGCTCGCCGATCGGATAACCGCGGTGGAGCAGGACGCCCTCGTCACCATCGATATAGGTCAGCTTCGACTGGCATGACGCGGTCGACGTGAAGCCGGGATCATAGGTGAAGGCGCCGGTCTGACCATACATCTTGCGGATGTCGACCACGTCGGGGCCAACCGTGCCCGACAGCACGGGATAGCCGAAGTTCTTGTCCCCAAGGGACAGCTTGGCATCAGTCATCGTTTTCGTCCTTCCCATGGGCGGCCGTTTGATCCGCGGCATGATCGGCGATGCGGGCGAGACTTTCGTCACGCCCGAGCAGTGCGAGCACGTCGAAGATGCCGGGTGAGGTCCGGCGGCCGGTGAGTGCGGCACGGAGCGGCTGGGCCACCTGGCCGAGCTTCAAGCCCAGCGTCTCGGCGACCTGCCGCACCGCTTCTTCGAGCGCTTCCGTATCCCACTTGGCCACAGCGTCAAGCGCGTGATGTACCTTTGCCAGCGTCAACGGTGCGTCTCCCGCCAGTAGCGGCTCCGCATCGGTGGCGATCGGCAATGGGCGAGAAACAATCAGGAAACGTGCGCCGTCCGCCAGCTCGTTCAGATTGGCCGCGCGGGGCTTCAGCGCGGGCATCGCCGCCGTGATCACCGGGCGGCGCGGATCATCCTCCGCAAGGCCCAGGCGCCCGGCCACCAGCTCTGCGAGCCGGGCGTCATCCGCGGTGCGGATGTAATGGCCGTTCAGATTTTCCAGCTTCTTCATGTCGAAGCGGGATGGCGCCTTGCCAACGTCGGCGAGGTCGAACCATTCGATTGCCTGTTCGCGGCTGATGATCTCGTCGTCGCCATGTCCCCAGCCAAGGCGGAGGAGGTAATTATCGAGCGCCTCGGGCAGGATGCCCAGTTCGTCGCGATAGGCGTCGATGCCGACCGCGCCGTGTCGCTTGGACAGCTTCGCGCCGTCCGCGCCATGGATCAGCGGAATGTGCGCATAGGCGGGTTCGGGCCAGCCCATCGCCTTGATGATGGGCAATTGGCGAAACGCATTGTTGAGGTGATCGTCGCCGCGGATGATGTGCGTGACGCCCATGTCGTGATCGTCGACGACGACCGCCAGCATATAGGTGGGCGTGCCATCGGACCGCAGCAGCACCAGATCGTCCAGTTCGGCGTTCTGGACCGTCACCGGCCCCTGCACCAGATCGTTGATCGTCGTCGCGCCTTCGGTCGGCGCCCGCAGCCGGACGACGAACGGCGCCGTCGGATCATCGTTCACCCGATCACGCCACGGTGAGCGGATGCGCAGCGGCTGCTTCTTGGCCTGCGCCTCCGCACGCATCGCCTCGATATCCTCGGCGGTCATGTAGCATCTATAGGCCGCGCCTGCCGCCAGCATCGCATCGACCACTTCGGCGTGGCGCGGCGCGCGGGTCGACTGGAAGACCTCTTCGCCGTCCCAGTCGAGGTTCAGCCAGCGCATGCCCGACAGGATCGTATCGATCGCTGGCTGGGTCGAACGCGCGCGATCGGTGTCCTCGATGCGCAGCAGGAAGCGCCCGTTGTGATGACGCGCGAAAAGCAGGTTGAACAGCGCTGTTCGCGCGCCCCCTACATGCAGGAATCCGGTGGGTGAGGGGGCGAACCGTGTGACGACGGTTGCATCGCGGGTTTCAGTGGTTGCGCTCAAGCGCGCTTGCTCCCAGGCTGATGGATAACATGGCGACTACGGCCGCGCCCGCCCCTAGCACTTACGCCCCCGCGCTTCAAACCGCGCGGGCGCGTGTGGAATCGTGGCTGGAGGCGGAGCGCGACCAGCTGCCGCTATGGCTGCCGGTGGCGCTGGGCGGCGGGGTGGCGGCGTGGTTCGTCCTTCCCAATAGCAGCGCCTGGCGCGCCGCGTTGCTGGGCGCCGCCGCGCTCGCCCTCCTCGCGCTTGCGGCATCCTCCGCCGGTAGTCGCGCTGCCCGGGTGGCGGCGATCGGCAGCATTGCTTTCGCGGCCGGGCTCGCGCTGGTGTGGCTGCGGGCGGAAACGGCGGCCGCGCCCGTCCTTGCGCGTCCCGCGATCGCGACTTTCACTGGGCGGGTGGAGGCAATGAACGCATTGCCGGCGCGGGGACTGGTGCGGGTACGGCTCGGCGATCTTGAGTGGCTTGATCGCAGGCCGCCGCGTGCGCCCCTCCACGTGCGCGTCAACGTAGCAGAGCAGGACGTGCCGGCCGGGCTGCTGCCTGGGACGCGGATCAGCCTGCGCGCGCGGTTGATGCCGCCTCCGCCGCCGGCGGTGCCGGGCGCCTATGATTTCGCGCGCGTGGCATGGTTCAGCGGGATTGGTGCCACCGGGCGGGCGCTCGGCTCACCCGAGATCCTGGCGGGTGCGGTCGCTGGAGAGCCGTTCCGCGCGCGCCTGTCCCGCCACATCCAGCACAATTTGGAGGGAAGTGCCGGCGGCATCGCCGCCGCGCTGGCGACCGGCGATACCGGGGGGATCGAGGAACCGGATCAGGAGGCGATGCGCCGCTCCGGCCTTGCGCATCTTCTGTCGGTCAGTGGACTCCATATCACCGCGGTCGTCGGCCTGACGATGCTGCTCGCCGCACGACTGCTCGCGCTCAACATGCGGCTCGCGCTCACCGGTCGGGTTCCGCTGATCGCAGCGGCGACCGCTGCCGTGACCGCGCTCGGCTATACCTGGCTGACCCGTGCGTTATAGGAGTCAAGCAGTGATTTCGGCCCGCCGTTTTGTGCCTTGCTTCGTCGCCCGCATCTGAAAAGATGCTAGGAAAGCAGGGGCGGGGGTATGAATGAGCGAATGGATTATCAGCTTTCGAGGATTAGACGCAGACGAAGGCCACATTGAAGCTCTCGCGGGTATTGAAAGTGCTGCCGGTATTGCGCGAGCCTTGACATTGATCGGTCACTACGCCGCGACCGGATCGGTCAGGCACAGATATCCCTTCGACGATACCGTGAAGTTCTATCTTGAGGGGACGGAGGAGGGCAGCTTCAATTGGAAGCTGGTGGCTACGGTCGGCGGCCCTTTGGCCTTGGGTCTCGCTACGAACGCGATCTACGATTTGTCGAAACTCACTATGAGCAAGGCAATAGGCGAGGAGCCGACGTCTATCAGCCAGCCGGTAGAGCAATTGAATGAGTCAAAAAGCGGTGACATCGACGCGTTGGTTGAGGCCATCGAGCCTGCGCTGAAAAAAGCGCACTATGGCATAGGAGAGACCGCCGCAGAGATCGTAATCCAAGAAACCAAAACCAAGAAGGTCGTCGTTCGCTTTAACAGCGAGTCCAAGAGCTATCTGATGGACAGCCTTGAAGCAGACGACGGCACGCAGGATGTCGCGATCTCGGCGTTGAACGTGAACGACAAGACGGGTCGCGCATATTTCCTGGATTTGAAGCGAACGATACCGTTTCGAGTCTCGAAAGAGGCCGATCCAAAAACCGTAAGCGTTCTATCTGCGGGGATTAATCGATACGCGAACCGCATTCCGGCCCCTATACGCATCACATTTTCCCGCGTGGAAGCAATCGATGGGCGTCTAAAACGCATCGTGATCTACAAGGCGGAGGACGTGTCCGACGAACTGTGATCGTCGGCTGCGGCTATCACGCGCTGACAAGCGCGTTTTAGGAGTCAAACTCTGATTTTTCGTAGTTTTGCGTGCCCTAGCCCCTGAGCCGCGCAATCATGCGCTTCCACGCGCCCTCATCTTTTGGCCACCTGTTTGGTGCTGTTGGAGCGTTGCTGGCTGGGCGTATTCCGATAGGGCGCGACCCGCAAAATGAGCAGCGGAAGCGAGCACGGAGCAGATGGACGCGGGTGTCGTACCGCTTGATGAACATCCATCGCGAGAAGTTCTCGCCATCGACCACGCTCCGGTGCCCGCATTGGCAACGCACCTCCAAATTGCGGGCGACTCGGAACATGTCGCTGAGCGTCTCGAGCTTGGTGTTCGCAGACACATCAGAGCGGAAGCGCCAGCTGGTTCGTATCCGTGTTCACGGGCTGGTACAGCGCGTCATAGACGTGCTGGGCCAGTGTCGCGCAGCCATCGGCGCGCAAGCTCTCGCTGGGCATGGTGAGGGCCACCTTTGCCCATGCTGGTGCCTCCGCGATCAGCTCGCCGATCCGCTCAGGGGTGATGTACGCCATAACGATTCCTCCGTTCCGCGCGATTAGATCAAAACGAGAACAGATGGCAATCGGTTGCGTCAGCCACTCATGGCTACAGCGCCGGTTGCCCGACGCTGCGCGAGATTGTTTATAGGTCGTCGTAGAGTGCCATCAGGGCTTGCCCGAGTAGCTGGGCAACCGGGCAATGCGGGTCGCGAGAGAGCAGCGCCACGATGCCGTTACGCATCATCTCAATCTGCTCCTCGATGGGAATTTCAACGCCCACGGCGGATATCCATCATCATCGTGCGGAAGGTCTCGTTCTGGCGCTCGTTCGCCGCGATGGCGCGGTCTAGCAGCTCTACGGCTACGTCGATGCTCTCACCCTTGCTGACCGGCTCTACGGGCTTCGCATCGGCAATGGCAGCTTCGACGCGGTTCAGCTTTTCGGTCAGATGCGCGATTGTTGCGCCTTGATGTTCGACTAGCTTCGTCAGTTCATCGACGAACTGCGCGATTTCATACATGGTCATGGGAGTTTCTCTCCTTCTAGTTTTCAGTGAATGGTTGGCTTGGTTGCGCCGTCTGCGAGATAGAGGTCATCCCGGTTCTTGGGCTGCTTCTTCCTGCGTGCTTTGTCGAATGCCTGCTCGACAGTGAGGCCGCGATCGAGGCGCTGGCGAACCGTTGCGCGCTTGATCCCCAGATCGTCGCACCAATCAGCGAGTGTCTGGCGACGGCCCTGATATTCGATGATCGGGCTTAGACTGTGGATCGGCGTGGAAAAGGGACCCCGGTAGCGGGGTGATCGGCGTCGAAAAGGGACCCCTCATCCCGTTGGTCT
>NZ_JBIQEU010000026.1:0-24667 GCF_045369765.1 Sphingomonas olei | reverse complement strand
TTCCTTCAGGTCCGACAACCAGAAGGTGCGCCGCTCAGCCGGCCCGGGGAAGCAGCCACAAATTACACGATGACTCGTTCACAGCCAGAAGGCGACGGCGGCTGCGAGGGCGACGCCTGACAGGAAGTTGGCGGCAAGCTTGTCGTAGCGGGTGGCGACGCGGCGGAAGTCCTTGAGGCGGCAGAAGGCATTCTCGATGAGATGGCGGGCACGGTAGCGCTGCTTGTCGTAGCGGATGGTTCGCTTGCGGTTGCGCCGGCCCGGGATGACGGGAACGATGCCGGCATCTCGCAGCGAGCGCCGCAGATGATCGGCATCGTAGCCCTTGTCGGCGAGCAGGTAGCACATGCGCCCGGCACGTTCGAGAAGCGCAGGTGCTGCCCTGATGTCGCTGACGTTGCCGGCCGTAAGCGTCAGTGCGTAGGGGCGACCGATGACGTCGGTGAGCGCGTGGACCTTGGTCGTCCAACCACCGCGCGAGCGGCCGATCGCTTGCGCCGAGCGCCCCCTTTTGCGCCGAACGCCGCTCGCTGCGCCTTCACATAGGTGCTGTCGATCGCGGTACTCCTCGTCACCGCACCGGCATCCACCAGCGCATCGAGCAGCTTCAGCCAGAAGCCCCGGTGCGACCAGCGGTTGAAGCGATTGTAGACCGTCGTCGACGGGCCGTACTCGGCCGGGCAATCACACCAGCGGCACCCGACCTTGAGCACATGCAGGATGCCGGAGATTACCCGCCGGTCGTCTACCCGCCGCGCACCAGGCTGGTTTTGGGCAGGTGCGGTTCGATCGCTGCCCATGCCTCATCCGACAACCAGAACAGCGCCATCGCACACCTCCCTCGATCCACACCGCTGTGAATCAGGAAAGCCTCTCCACCTCAACCCGCTGATTGAGTTTGGCCCCTAGCACTACTTTGGCAGAAGAGCGTGGGGAGGTCTGTTGAGGCTGCATCCACAGTGAGGGCAGTGGTGCGGCGGTGAGCGGAACAGGCGGTCAAGGATGGCCTGGCGCACTGCTGGCAGGCTGGGATGAGGAGGCGGGCCGAGTGCTCTTTTTTTTCCGCCCCGCCTGAGCGAGCCTTCGGGATTGCAAGAAGGCGTAGGCCATCATCGACATCAGGGCATGGCGGTGAAGTCCGGTCCATGATCGGCCCTCGAAGTGATCCAGCCCCAGTTCTTCCTTGAGTTGCTGATGGGCTTGTTCGCAGATCCAGCGCGCCTTGATTGCGCCGGCGAGAGCCTTGATCGGGGTGTCAGCGGGCAAATTGGAAAGATAATATTTGCGCTCGCCATTTGAGCGATGTTCACCCACCAGCCAGGCTTCCTCGCCCGGCATGTGCTGAGCTCCGGCGGAGCCGATCCGCTGGGGTGCGCCATCCGCAATGCGCACACGCATGGCAGCAAAGCGGGCGGTCAGGCGTCCCTTCGTTCCCTTTCGCCAACTGACCTGTCGCCACTTCGCGCCTTCAAGCATGGCATGCGCAGCCATGGATTTGACGTCCGGCACGTGACGCACCCTTGGGCGACCACGCCCCGCGACTGGGAAGATCAGTTGCACGTCGGCGGGATAGACCTTCTGGTGCCGGGGAATGCCGACGGCCCAGCAAAGGCCACGTGCGCTCAGCGCCTGCCGGAACGGAGCGGACAGCCCGTAACCGGCATCAGCCAGCACACAGCCAAAGCGTACTCCGGCAGCCATGACACGGTCGATCTCCTCGATCGCAATCTCGGGCTTTGTCCGGCATTGCTGTAAAGGGGCAGGCACGCCCGCCTTGTCCATCCTTGCGACATCGCTCGTCCAGCTTTCCGGCAGGAACAACCGCAAGCTCAGCATGAGGGGAACTTCGCCCGAGGCCAGCGTCACCGATACCATGGTCTGGCAGTTCGCATTCTTGCCCAGCGCCGTGGCGTACTGGGGCGCAACCCCAACCGAGGCCTTGCCCTTCTTCGGCAGGGCTGTGTCATCGATGATCAGCCAGGCTCCGTCACCGCCCACCAATTCGTCGGCCTGCTGCCACAAGGTCGCTTCCAGCGGACTGCTATCCCACAGGCCTGCCCCGATGAAATGATGCAGTCGGTCATAGGGTATCGCATCTGAGCGGGCTGCCATGGGCTGGATGCTCTTGCGATCGCCTGGCCCAATCAGGCCCGCGATGTAGGCTGGGCACATCCGACGACGCGTCTTGTTACCCAGACCTTCCAGATACGGCCCAAGCCATCGCTCCAGATCCGTCTGCCAGTCCTCGTCCATCGCCAGCCTCCGTCAAAGCTGGCTCCCCATGAATCACGCAATCAGCGGTGAGGGAATCCCTAAACTCATGCTTCTGCCAAAGTAGTGCTAGAGGCGGCAGGCGCGTGATGATCTCGGCGCATGGCAACTCTCTGCGGGCGCTCGTGAAGCATCTGTCTGCCATGTCTGACGCCGAGGTGTCCCGTCTCGAAATACCGACGGGGCAGCCGATCGTTTATGACCTAGCGGAGGATCTCACGGCACGAGATCGCTACTATCTGGCGGAACGATAAAGCGAGCGGTCCAACAGCGTCGGGCCCTGCTTCTGCTCGGCTGATGGTCAAGCTTGGCTCACGAGCCCCAGATAATAACCACACAGCCGGACGCCGGATCAGAAAGTCCCTCTGCCAAGCTTATGCCACTGCCTGCCGTCACGGGCGATCAGTGCCTCGGCTGCCGTCGGCCCAGCAGTACCGGGCGCGTACTCCTCGAGAATGCCGTCTCCAGTTGCCCATGCGTCCAGCAGCGGCTGGACAACAGCCCAGCCCGCCTCGATCTGATCAGCACGCTGGAAGAGCGTCTGGTCACCCATCATCATGTCGTACAACAGCGTCTCGTAGCCAGTCCGGTGCTCAACAGTGAACTTCTCAGCATAGGCGAAGTCGAGCGCGACCGGGACCGCCTCGACCTGTGGGCCAGGCCGCTTGACGAGGAAATCGAGATCGATCCCCTCGTTCGGCTGGATCTGGAACACCAGCTGATTGGCCGGGAGGTGAGCGACAGGCGCCTTTCGAAACGTCGCATATGGCACCGGATTGAACGTGACCACGATCTCCGTGTCCCGGGCGGCGAGCGCTTTTCCCGTGCGCAGGTAGAATGGCACACCCGTCCAGCGCCAGGTGTCCACCATCAGCTTGAGCGCGACATATGTCTCGGTGGCGCTGTCGGGCTGGACGTGCGGGGTCTCAAGGTAGGCGGGGATGCTCTGGCCTTCCACTGCGCCGGCCGTATATTGCCCACGCACCGCATCGCTCCTGGCCTCTTGCGGCGTGATATGGCGAACCGCCCGGAGGAGCTTTGCCTTTTCGTCGCGGATGACCTCGGCTTCGAAGCTATAAGGTGGCTCCATCGCGATCATCGACAGAAGCTGCATCAGGTGGTTTGGCACCATGTCCCTGAGGGCGCCGGTGGTGTCGTAGAACGCGCCTCGGGTGCCCACGCCGATCGCCTCGGCGGCGGAGATCTGGACGTGGTCGATATACCGGTGGTTCCAGACAGCTTCGAGCCAAGCGTTACCGAAGCGCGCGACGAGGATGTTCTGGACCGTCTCTTTGCCGAGGAAGTGATCAATCCGATAGACTTGGCTTTCGTGCACCCGGGCCAGGATGCGCCGGTTGAGCGCTCGTGCAGATTCGAGATCGTGCCCGAAAGGCTTCTCGATCACCACCCTGCGGAAGTGCCCACCGCTTTCGTCCATGAGACCGGCATCAGCCAGCCTGTCGACAATGACACCGAAGAACTGCGGGGGCGTTGCAAGGTAAAAGGCTGCGTCCGCGTCGCCCAGCCGCTGTTTGAGCTGGCGGAAGACACTTTCGCGCGTGAAGTCGCCGGAGAGATAGGTGGTGTGCCGACGCAGCCGCTGCCAGCACTGGGTAAGCGGCGCGAACTCGTCGAGCGTTACGCGGAGGCTTTCATCATCTCCCTCGTGCAGCGCGACGCCAATAACCCTCAAGTCTTCGCTCAAGAGCCCGTCGAAGCAGAGGTTGGCAAGCGCTGGGATCAGTAGGCGGCGCGTGAGATCCCCTGTCGCTCCGAAAATGACGATCGTCGCGGCAGGCGCCGGCGGAACTGAACCTCCAGTCACTGCGGAATCTCGACGTGCCCGCCGAAGCCATATCGCATCGCGGAGAGAACCTGATCGCCAAACGTGTGCTCAACCCGGCTCCGGTAACGGGCAAACAACGCTGCGGTGAGGACGACGGCGGGAACCGCCTCTTCCATGGCCGCCTCGACCGTCCAGCGGCCCTCACCGGAATCGGCTACCCGCCCCGAGAACTGTGAAAGCATCTGATCCTTGGCGAGGGCGGCCGCGGTGAGATCGAGCAGCCAAGAGGAGATGACGGAGCCTCGACGCCACACCTCGGCGATGTCGGTGAGATTGAGAACGTAGCGTTCGTCTTCGGGCAGCCTGCTGGACTGCTTCGACTTCAAAATATCGAAGCCCTCGGCGTAGGCCTGCATGAGGCCATACTCGATGCCGTTGTGGACCATCTTGACGAAATGACCCGCCCCAGCGGGGCCGGCATGGATATAGCCCTTCTCTGCACGGGGGTCCTCCCCCTCGTGTTCCATGCGATTGGGTGTTCGAGGGATAGTGCCGATGCCAGGGGCGAGCGCATCGAAGATCGGGTCCAGACGATCAACGGCCTCCTTCGGGCCGCCGATCATCATGCAATAGCCGCGCTCCAGGCCCCACACACCGCCTGAGGTGCCGACGTCGACATAGTCGATGCCACTCTGGGCGAGCAGCTTCGCCCGCCGGATGTCATCCTTGTAGAAGCTGTTGCCGCCGTCGATCACGATATCGCCGGGGTCGGCGATCATGCGAAGGTGCTTGATCGTGTCCTCCGTCGGATCGCCCGCCGGCAGCATGACCCAGAAGGCCGCCTCCCTTCCGAGGGCTTCCTTCATCGCTCCGAGAGAACCGGCCGTCTCGAACCCGTCTGATTTGAACTGGGCGACGGCGGCTTGATTGCGGTCGAACACCACTGCCTGATGCCCTGCGCGATGAAGCCGACGGGCTATGTTGCCTCCCATACGGCCAAGGCCGATCATTCCGATCCGCATGTTGCAGACTCCCGCTCAATCCCGAAGGGCGTGGTTGAGAAGTTCTCCGAGGTCGCCCAGGTGGCCGGATTTCAGGTGAATGCGCAGGACACGCTGGCCGCGGGCGGCGAGCACATCGAGATCGCCGCGCGCCTGAGCGAGTTGGACCATCCCGAAGCTTGCCTTGCGTCCGGGTATGGCGAGATCGGGATCCGGCGACCGGGTGATTTCGATGAAGACACCGGAGCGCGGACCACCCTTGTAGGCCTGGCCCGTCGAATGGAGATACCGGGGACCAAAGCCAGCGACGGTGGCGACCTTCCGCGCCTTGATGACCCGCTCGCGCATCCGCGCGATCGCCGCTTCATGCTCGGCGTCGCGGCTGAGATATGCAAGGAACCCGATGTAATCGCCGGGACCGGCACTTCCGATATGAGTGCGCAGGATCGCGGCCGCATCGGTGGCTGTATCGTCTCGCTCGCGGGGTCCGAAAAACGCCATCGTCCGATCTTCGAAAAGCGGGCGCTCCGGCGCCAGGATGCCGGTCGCCTCGTAGCTGTCGATCAGCAGACGCGTCCTGATCTTGGCGTCCTCGACGTCGGGCTGATCGAACGGATCGATCCCGATCACCGCGCCGGCAATCGCGGTTGCGATTTCCCAGCGAAAGAATTCCTGACCGATCATGGCCCGCTGCGGGAGTGCAATCCGCACCACGGGGTGACCCGCGGCAGCGAGGGCATCGGCATGGGCGCGGAGCGGGGCGTCGTCGTCGCCGTTGAGCGAAAGCAGCACGAAGAGGCGGTCTGAACCATAGTTTTCGGGGGGGACCAGCGGCTCCAGGTCGACCGGGACGAGGCCCCTGCCCTCCTTGCCGGTGGACTCCGCGAGGAGCTGCTCCAGCCATGCCCCGAACGGGCGAAGCGCAGGTGAGGCAAACACCGTCACCTTGTCGCGACCGGCGTTCGCCGCTTCTCCTAAGATGGCGCCAAGGCGTGCGCCGGGGTTGGCAGCAGGTGGGACGTCGGGCGCGCAGCTCTGCACCATCGGTGCCACGCCGGCGAAGAAGCCGCCGACATCGAGACCCATCAACGCCGCGGGAACCATCCCGAAGACGCTCAGAACCGAATAGCGCCCGCCAATCTCCGGGTCGCCCAGGAAGACGTGTGCATAGCCGTGATCCCGGGCGAGCTTTTCAAGCTTCGAACCCGGATCGGTTATCGCGACAAAGCGGCTGCCGTCCCGACCGGAGAGCTCCCAGAAATAGGCACGCAGCAGCTCCGGCTCCATTGTTGAACCGGACTTCGAAGCGACCAGGAACAGTGTTTCCTGTGGAACGATCATCGCCGCGACTGCTGCGATTTGCTCGGGGTCGGTAGAATCGAGCACGTGGAGGACGGGCTGCCCATCCCGGGCTCCGATGGTGCGTGCCAGAACTTCCGGGCCCAAGCTCGAACCGCCCATGCCGAGAAGCACCGCAGAACGGTATCGGCCCGCCTTGGCGGAGAGCGCTTTCAGCGCGGCGGCGTCGACCTGCTCGCCCCGGCCAGCCTCGAGCCAACCGAGCCACTTTGCTTCGTTCCCGCCCGTCCAGAGTGTGGCGTCGCCAGCCCAGAGACGCCTGGACCACCCATCCTGACGCGCTTGCTCGAGCCTCGCCTCCACCTTCCTGGCAAGCTCCCCGGGCAGCTGCTCGCGCATGAGGTTGAGCCCATCTGCGAGAATGGCGGCGCGCTTCACCGCAACCGCACCGAGAAGCGCGTCGGCGGCATCGGAGAACTGGCTGACGCCGTCGCGAACGAGCCCGTTTGCGACTGAAGCGAGGTCCAGTCCGAGCCGCTCCGCCTCCGCGAGGGTTCGACGAGCGCCATCGACGTCGGCGGTCAGCGACGGGACAAGCGTGCCATGGCTGCGGAATGCGTCCAACGTCTTTGGGGGCAGCGTATTGACGGTGTCGGGGCCGATCAAATTGTCGACATAGAGCGTGTCCGGATACGCCGGGTCCTTAGTGCCCGTGGACGCCCAAAGGAGCCGCTGCGGCATCGCACCTTGCGCTGCGAGGGCTTTCCAACGCTCGGACGCGACAAATCCCAGATACCATTGGTAGGCGAGCTTGGCGTTGGCGATTGCCACTCTGCCGCGCAGCATCTTGAGTGCCTCGGCCTCGGGATCGCCGGCTTCGACGCGTTGGTCGATCTTCGCGTCGATCGCCGAATCGATGCGGCTGACGAAGAAGCTCGCGACAGACGCAATCCTGTCGATCGGCTCCCCTCGGGCGAGGCGAGCCTCAAGGCCCTCAACGAACGCCATTGCCACGGCAGTGTAGCTTTCCTGGCTGAACAGCAGCGTGATGTTGATGTTGAGGCCGTCCTCGACCAGCCGCCGAACGGCGGTCACGCCGGCCTGTGTGCCCGGAACCTTGATCATGAGGTTAGGACGGTCGACTTGGCACCAGAGTCGCTGAGCTTCCGCAATCGTGCTTTCGGTGCTCTCCGCCAGGTAGGGCGAAACCTCCAGGCTGACATAGCCGTCCCGCGCGCCCAGCTTGTCATAGACGGGCCGCAGCGTGTCGGCGGCGTCCTGGATGTCCTTTATCACAAGCGCCTCATAGGCTTCGCTGATGCTCGCGTTGCGCTGGGCCCTGAAGAGCTCCGCCAGCTGCGGCTCGTAGGCGTCCCCCTTGGCGATCGCCTTCTCGAAGATCGCGGGATTCGAGGTGACGCCGGTGACGCCATCTTCCTCGACGAGCTTCGCCAGACCGCCATCCTGCAGGAAGCGGCGCTCGACGAAATCAAGCCAGGGTGCCTGGCCAAAATCATGCAGCTTCTTGATCTGGCTCGCCATCTTCAAACCTCCCGGCCGACCAGCGCGAGCGCGGCCGCCACCACATGTCCGACGGTGAAGCCGAACTTCTCCTGGAGCTTGGAAAGCGGGGCCGATGCCCCGAACGTCGACATGGTAATCGTGCGGCCGCGCGCGCCGACATAGCGGTCCCACCCGATCGCCCCGCCCTGCTCGACCGCCAGTCGCGCCTCCACGCCCGGCGTCAGGACGCTGTCTCTGTAGTCCTGGTCCTGCTGCTCGAATCGATACCAGCTCGGCATCGAGACGACCCGTGCCCGAACCCCTTGCTCGGTCAGCCTTTCATACGCCTCGGCGACAAGCTGCACCTCGCTGCCGGTGCCGATCAGGATGAGTTCCGGATCGTCCTCGCCGGCGAGCACGTAGGCTCCTTTCGCGACCCCCGCGGCCGAGGCATATTTGTCGCGGTCGAGCGTTGGCAGCGACTGGCGGGAGAGGATCAGCGCGGTCGGGACATGCGTCTGGGTCACCGCGAGCTTCCACGCCTCGACCGCCTCATTGGCGTCGGCCGGGCGAATGGTGTCGAGCCCCGGGATCGAGCGCAGCGTCGCGAGATGTTCGATGGGCTGGTGGGTCGGCCCGTCCTCTCCGACACCAATCGAGTCATGGGTGAAAACGAAGGTGACCGGCAGTTCCATGATCGCCGCCAACCGCACCGGCGCGCGCATATAGTCGGCGAAGACCAGAAAGGTGGCGGTGAACGGCCTGAGGTAAGAGAGAGCCATGCCATTGGCGATCGCTCCCATGGCATGCTCACGCACGCCGAAGTGCAACGTGCGCCCGCTGGGGTTGTTCGCCTGGAAAGATCCGTAGTGCGTGAGGTCGGTCTTGGTCGAAGGCGACAGGTCGGCCGCTCCGCCGATCAACCAGGGGATTCGCGCGGCAAGCGCATTCAGCGCCTTCCCCGCCGAATCGCGCGACGCCAGACCCTTGGGGTCGCGAATGAAGGTCGGCAGGCGATCGTTCCAGCCTGGAGGGAGCTCGCCACGGCGCATGGCCTCCAGCTCGGCCGCAAGCGCTGGATGGCTCTGGCGGTAGCGGGCAAAGTCGGCTTCCCACTGCTCACGGAGCGGCCGTCCGCGCGATGCTAGCGCCTGGTTCAGATGCTCCGCGACGCCGTCGGGGACGCGGAACTGGGCGTCCGCCGGCCAGCCATAAGCCTTCTTGGTGGCGGCGATTGCGTCGGCGCCAAGCGGCTCGCCATGCGCCTTCTCGCTGTCAGCCTTCGGGCTGCCCCAGCCGATGACCGAGCGCACAATGATGAAGGTCGGCTTGTCGGTCGTCTCCTTGAACGTGTCGAGCGAACGAGCGAACGCCTCGGTATCGTTGGCGTCGTCGACGCGGAGCACGTTCCAGCCATAAGCGTCGAAGCGCTTGGCGACGTCTTCGGTGAACGCGAGGTCGGTGTGACCCTCGATGCTGATCCGGTTCGAATCGTAGATCCAGCACAGATTGGCGAGCTTGAGGTGTCCCGCCAGGCTCGCGGCCTCGGCCGACACGCCTTCCATCATGTCGCCGTCGCCGCACAGAACATAGATGTCGTGGTCGAACAGCGTGTAGCCGTCGCGGTTGAAATGGTCGGCGAGCCACCGTTCGGCGATCGCCATTCCGACCGAGTTGCCGCAGCCTTGGCCGAGAGGCCCGGTGGTGGTCTCCACGCCGGTCGTGACCCGATATTCGGGATGGCCGGGCGTTTTCGAACCCAGTTGGCGAAAGCTCTTGATATCGTCGAGGCTCACCGCGGGTCTGCCTGAACTCCTCCCGTCGGCGTCGATCTCCTTCAGCCCGGAAAGGTGGATGAGCGCGTAGAGAAGCATGGAGGCGTGGCCTACCGAGAGCACGAAGCGGTCCCGGTTGGGCCAGTCGGGCACATCGGGATCGATCCGCAGGAACCGTGCCCACAGCGTGTAGCCGACGGGTGCCAGCGACATAGGCGTGCCGGGGTGCCCAGACCGGGCTTTCTCCACTGCATCCATGGCGAGTGTGCGGATCGTGTCGATGGCAAGACGGTCGAGCGCTTCGTTGGCGCGAGATGCGCTGGCGGGCTGGCGCAACAAGTTACCCTCCATCCGGATGTACGCCCGGGAGGCGTCCCTTCTTCTTTGATTGAGCCAGCCCGCTTCGCAGGTGACGGTCGATCGAGGTGCTACCGCGGACGCTGGCTTGACCGCCGAGCCTCGTCGAACTTCGGTCCGAAGGGATCGAGCAAGCCCTTGGCGGATTGCGAGCCTGCGGTCTTGCGCTCGAGTTCGTCGACCGACGCGATCAGGTCGGTCATCTCGCTGTCGGTGGCATAGCCGAGTGCCTTGCCGAGCTGGAGCTGGGTACGGGCCGTCGCCAGAAGCTCACGCATGCGGGCACTTTCCGCATCCGTTCGCTTCTTCTTTTCCAGCAGGCTGCGTGCGCCTTCGAGAGCGAGCTGCGCGCGGACGAGAGGCAGCGGGATGATGATGTCCTCCACCACGATCGTGCTCAACGCCGTCTCGAGCACTGCCTTGGCTTCCTGAGACTTGCCTTGGTGGAGCAGAGCCGCCGCCTGCTTGAGGGCGGCAGGATAGGTGCCGAGCGGGAGCTTGCTGACGCTCACCACCGTTTCGGAGCCGAGATCAGAAATCAGCTTGCGCGCGAGTTGCAGGCGCCCCTGAGCAAGCGCTGCGGCTGCCTCACCGCGAATCTTGTCGACATCGGGCTGGGCTGCGATCACGTCGTGCGTCATGACGCTCACGTCCACTGGAGCGAGCGCCAGCGTCGGGGTACGTGCGAGAACAATCTCGAGCTTCCCGGTCGCCCGCTCCAGCGCCGCATTCGCCTCATCCGTCTTGTTCTGGTCGATCGCCTTCAGCGCGTTCTGCGTCTCGCGGAGGGCCGCGACAGCCTCATCGACGAGCTTATCGCGCTGCGCCTCGGGTGGATTGGTGGCATTGGACTGGGACTGATTTCCGGTCTGCGGAGCAGTCGAGGTCCGGGACTGCGCACTCTTCGGCTGGGGCGCTGGTGAAGTTTGGGCCGCCGCGGCGCTCGACCATGTCGAAATGGCGAGCGCGCCAAGGGCTGTCGAGATGATTAGGTTGTTCCGCATCGTCCATCCTCCGTTGATCTAGAAGTTCGGATTTCTGAACGCGTGCTGCTGAGTACGGTGAGGACCTCGCGAGGAGCTTGCGGCTGCCGCTGCCGATTCACGCCGACAATCTCCCGTAGGCCATCACTTATTCAGCACCTGCTTTTTTACTGCAAAGCATCGCGCGAGGGTCGATATGGAGAGACGGATTGCTAGCTGCGCTGACATATCTCAGCCCGATGGCGTGATTTCCGCCATCTCTCGGGACGGCGCCGAGCTGGTATCAATGCCGATTTGGTTGGCCCACGCTGATCAGTTGTCGGCCGACAAGCGAGGTGAATGAGCGGCCGGCACAATTCGGGCAAAGGACAGGAGGTCAATCAGGGGACGAGATCTCATAGCGCCCTGCCCTTCTGAGCTGTCGCACGATGCCGTTGAAGGCCGCGGTCACGCCCTGTGCACGCCCGATGTCGTTCTCCTGCTTCGCCGCATCCCAATAGAGTTCTAGAGGCCATCGTTCCGGGCAGTGCTGGAGAAGACAGCGCAGCGCGAGCCGAACTTCGATACCGTCCACTCGGCATTCAGAGGATCGTGTCACGCCCGATCGTAGAATTTGAATCGAAAGCGCAATGACGACGCGCTGGTGCCGCGAGGGAAGAGCCACGGTTCAACGGAAATCGTGCGACTTGAAACGCACAACCTCTTCGGGATCTAGGCCGTCTGCGTGCGGCGGCCAGTAACAGTTGCGAGGGTCCGGATCCCAGGCCTTGTCTCCACGATCCGACGTAGCCGCGTGACGCGCGCCATCGCCGCGTCCCGTTCGATGCGGGAACGACATCTCGCCTACCCGGTGCAGCAGGTCGCCATGGTCGATGATCCGATCGCAGATGATATGGATCACCTCGCCTTCCTTCTGAACGCGGCCCTTCATCCCGATCATTGAGGCCGACATGACGGTGCGGCGCTGCGCTTCGAAGCGGTCGGGCCAGAGAATGCCGTTTGCGATCCCGGTCTCGTCTTCGATCGTGATGAAGAGCACGCCCTTGGCGCTGCCGGGCTTCTGTCGAACGAGGATGATGCCGGCGACCTCGACATGGCGCCCGTCGCGAATGCCGGCGAGATCGGCGCAGCGGGTCACGCCGCGACGGCGGAGCTCATCACGGACAAAGGTAAGCGGGTGCGCGCGCAGCGAAAGCTGGAGCGTGCGATAATCCTCGATCACTTCCCGCCCATCGGTGAGCGGGCGCAGGTTGACATCAGGCTCGCGCCCCTCCGCGCTGAAGGTCTCCGCCTCGCGGTCCGCAGCGGCGAAAAGCGGCAGCGGCGCCTCGCCAAGTCCCTTCACCTTCCACAGGCCGTGGCGGCGATCAGTGCCAAAGGTGTGGAAGGCGTCGGCATCGGCGAGCTTCTCGATCGCGGCGCGTGGCACGCCCGAGCGGCGCCAGACGTCCTCGACGGACTCGAACGGGATAGTCGAGCGGGCGCCCACGATCGCCGCGCCATCAGCATTGGACAGGCCTCTTACCTGGCGCAGACCGAGCCGCACGGCGAAATAGCGCCCGCTCGTGGGCTCGAGCGTGCAATCCCAACGGCTGGCGTTGACGCAGGGCGGTCGGACCTCGACGCCATGCTCGCGCGCGTCGCGAACGATTTGGGCGGGCGCATAAAAGCCCATCGGCTGCGCGTTCATCAGGCTTGCGCAGAACACGTCGGGATGATGGTGCTTCATCCAGGCCGACGCGTACGCGATCTTGGCAAAGCTGGCGGCGTGGCTCTCAGGAAAGCCGTAGGAGCCAAAGCCTTCAAGCTGGCGAAAGGTTCGCTCGGCAAACTCGCGCGGGTAGCCGCGGGCGACCATCCCCTCGATCAGCTTCTCGGAGAAGTGCGATACCCCGCCGGTGAACTTGAAGGTCGCCATCGCTCTTCTGAGCGCGTCGGCTTCCGCGGGCGTGAACCCCGCGCCCACGATCGCGACTTTCATTGCCTGCTCCTGAAAGAGCGGGACACCCAGCGTCTTCTCGAGCACGGCACGGAGTTCGGATCGTGGATATTCGGGTCGCTCCAGCCCCTCCCGCCGGCGCAGATAGGGGTGGACCATATCACCCTGGATCGGGCCCGGACGCACGATCGCAACCTGGATCACGAGGTCGTAGAAGCGACGGGGCTTCATACGGGGCAGCATCGACATCTGCGCCCGGCTCTCGATCTGGAAGGTTCCGAGGGTATCCGCCTTCTGGATCATGTCGAATACGGCAGGATCGTCGTCTTGCAGGTCGGCAAGCCCGATCCGCTTACCCTTGGCCTCCGCGAGGAGGTTGAAGGCCCTGTTCATGCAACCCAGCATGCCCAGCCCAAGCACGTCGACCTTCATGAACTTGAGCGCGTCGATATCGTCCTTGTCCCACTCGATGATCTGGCGATCCTCCATCGCAGCGGGCTCGATCGGCACCAGGTCATCGAGTCGATCATGGCTGAGGACGAACCCGCCCGGGTGCTGGCTCATGTGGCGCGGCACACCGATCAGCTTGCGCGCGAGATCGAGGGTGAGCCTCAACCGCCGATCCGCGATGTCGAGGTTGAGCTCCTCGACCTGCTTCTCGCCCACCCCTTCCGCGGACCACCCCCAGACGAGACCGGCGAGCGAGGCGGTCAGGTCCTCGGGCAGACCCATCGCCTTGCCGACGTCTCGGACGGCACCGCGGGCTCGGTAGCGGGTGACGACCGCGGTCAGCGCGGACCGGTCACGGCCGTAGGTCTCGTAGATCCATTGGATGATCTCCTCCCGCCGCTCGTGCTCGAAATCGACGTCGATGTCGGGTGGTTCGCGGCGCTCGCCCGAGACGAACCGCTCGAACAGCAGCTCGTGCTTGATCGGATCGATGCTGGTGATCCCCAGCACGAAGCAGACGCAGCTATTCGCGGCCGACCCCCGCCCCTGACAGAGGATGCCGCGCCGTCGCGCCTCGCGCACGATCGAGTGGACGGTTAGAAAATAGGGCGCATAGCCGAGCTCGCCGATCAATCGCAGCTCGTGGCCGATCTGGTTACGATAGGCCTGCGGGATCGCGCCGTTGAACATCTGCTCGGCCGCGTTTCCTGCCAGCTGCTTCAGCGCCTGCTGCGCGTTCAAGCCGTCGATCACGCGCTCGTGCGGGTACTGGTAAGCGAGTTCGCCAAGGTCGAAGGTGCAGGCCTCCGCGATATCAACGCTGGCGCGTAGCGCGTCCGGGTAGGCGCGGAAACGCCGGACCATCTCCTCTGGTGACTTCAGCGCGCGGTCGGCATTGACCTCGCGCCGGAAGCCCAGCTCGTCGACGGTACACTTCTCGCGCACGGCGGTGACCACATCCTGGAGCAGCCGCGCTTCGGGTGCATGGTAAAGCACATCGCCGGTGACGACCGACCGCACGCCGGCCCCACCCGCCTGGCGTGCCAAGGCATCGATGCGGACGGCATCGTCGGGACGGCGGCGCTGGAACAGAGCCATGAAGCCGCGTCGGCCATAGACCCGTCTGAGGTCGCCCAGTGCCGCCAGGTTGTCCTCGTCAGCCTCGTGAGGCAGCAGGATGGCGATAATTCCTTCAGACCAGGGTGGGAGGTCGTGCCAGTGAAGGAGGCAGCTGCCTTTCCCCGCCCGCTTCTTCCCGACAGTAAGCAGCCGTGTCAGCCGCGACCAAGCGCGACGATCGGTCGGGTAGAGGATCAGGCGCCGCCCGCAGGAAAGGTCGACGCGGGCCCCTGCGATCGAGCGCACAGCCGTCACCTTCTGCGCCTCCCAGGCACGCACGACACCCGCCACGGTACCGATGTCTCCGACGCCTAGTGCGGGGTAGCCGAGCAGCGCCGCGGCCGAGAACAGCTCGTCAGGGGAAGACGCGCCCCGAAGGAGGGAGAAGTGGGTCAGCACCTGGAGTTCGACATAGGGGCTCATGCGAACACGCCGTGGATCCACCAGCTGAAATCGCCGGTGTCGTCGTCCACCCCGTCACCCCGCCGGAACAGCCAGAAGCGCCCGCCTTCCTCATCCTCGACCCGGTAATAGTCGCGGACGGCCCAGACTTCCGCGTCGCGGCGCCACCACTCGCCATGGATTCGCTCCGGACCATCGCCGGCTACCACACGATGTGCCCTGCCCCGCCACTCGAAGCGGCGAGGCGGCTGGTCGGGAAGCAGCGCGATGACGCCCCAAAGGGGCTCGGGCCGCGTGAACAGGCGGACCGGGCGTTGCCAGCCGGGCCACCTCCCCGGCATGCCCACGGGGTCGGAACGAGTGACAGCCCGTTCCGGCACATGGCTCTCAACGGGGGCAAGCCGGAACACCGCGCCCGGACCGATCCGTCCCGCGACGACATCGACGAGCCGCGCCGGGTCCCGCACCTGGGTATCGCCTGCGAGGACCGCGCCGAGTGCGATCGCATCGAGCGGCTCGGTATGGGGGGCGGCCAGCCAGAACTGCTCGAGCCCCATCCCGGGATCGATCCGCTCAATCCGGAGCTTCAGCAGTCGCAAGAGGTGCGACACTTCGCGCGTCGGTCGCGACGTGCCGATACCTACGACCTGCTCGCTGCCGTCGACGCGCAGCCCGCAGAGCCGCAGCGATCGGGCGCCGAGTCCCCTCGCCTGCAGCTGCTCGGCCAGGTCGCGGAGCAGGTCGTCCATGACCTGTGCGATCGCTTCGGCGGTGCCAACCGGTTCGAGCAGTCGGCGCTCGACAATCGGGACGACGGCATCCTCGCGCGGAGTGATCGGCTCGGCGATCGATCCAAGGGCCTGGTCCAGCCGGGCGATCGCGGGCAGGCCCAGCCGGCGCGCGAGCGGCCCGCGCGCGACCGGCAGCAGGTCGGCGATGGTCTCGAAACCAAACCGGCGCGCAGCGCTCAGCGCTGCGCCTCTTAGGCGCAACGCGGCTGGCGGCAGCGGCGACAGCTCGCGAACTGTCTCGCCAGGCGGGACGATCGTGAGGTCGCGCGCGCCAAAGCGCGCCAGCGCATGCGCCGCGCCAGGTGTGTCGGCGAGCGCAACGCGCGCGGTGAAGCCGGCACGCCGGCAGAAGGCGAGAAGCCGTCGGCAGAACCGCTCCTCGCCGCCGTGAAGGTGATCGCAGCCGCTGAGGTCGAGCCAGATCCCGTCCGGCGGGGTGGCCGCGGCAATGGGCGACCAGCGCCGCACCGCCAGCAATGCAAGCCGGTCGAGCAGCGCCAGGTCCGCCGCCGGCTCGTGGGGCCGGAAGTCGAGATCGGACGCCAGTGCACGCGCATGGGTCCCGGGCATCCCAACGTGGATCCCCAGCGCTTGGGACCCGACGCAGGCGGCGACCACTTCCTCTCGCCGGCCGACCTTTGCGACGAGCGCCAGCGGCGCATGCTCACGGGAAGGCGCGATGCCGATCGAGGTCGCGCGCGCCGCGCGTGCCGGTTGCTTGAACGGGTGCTCAGCCGCCTCCGACCGCCGGCCAAGCTCGCGCATGGCAGGTTGAGCGTGGGTCGGCAGTGCTGCGATCTGCTGCTCTACCTCTGCGCGCGTCGCCTGCTTCGTCCGTGCCCAGCGCGCGCCCGGCCGCCAGCCGCCGCCCCGCGGGACCGAGCAGGCGCCGGGATCGTCGTCAACGCCACGCTGGAGCGGAACGCGGTCAGGCGGCCGCGAAGCGGGCCGTTCCATCCGCCTCAGCCGTTCCACGGCCAAGTGCGGCAGGAACAGCGAGACAACCCGTCTCATCGCAGCCCTCCACAATCAGGGAGAATTGTTCGCCACCGCGCTGCCGTGCCAGCTCCACCGACCAGCGCGCCCGGCCTACACCCTGAACCGAGAGACGCTCGGATGGCGCGCTGGCGATGCGCCAGCGCGTCCAGGCGGCCGATGACTCCCCTAACGGATCCTGCTCGCGACGCCGACGCCGCCGGAGCAGCAGCACCGGAATGTCGGCATCGGCGGCGACGAGCTGGAGCCGGCGGGTGGCCACCATCGACACCTTGGCAGCTTCAGCAACGATGGCTGACGGGGTGCCGTCACGAACAGCGTCTTCAACGACGGCCAACAAGGTCTCGTCGTCGCGGGGTTGGGCGTGGATCACGTCTGCCGCGTCGAGGCCGGCCTGAGCGATCCCAGGGGCATAAAGATCAACCCTGGAGCTCGCCCATAGAACGGGCCCGCCGGCGTGGCGGGCTTCCCGCGCAGCGATACCGACAAGGAAAAGCGTTGCGGCCGCATCGTCGGCTAGTGAGCACGTCCGGGCGGCGACCTCGTGAAGTGCCCCGGCCCGCAACCCGCCCCCGGCCAAACGCCGATCCAAGGCGGAAAGGTTGAAGGGGATGGTCCTGTGGTCGGCAACAGGAGTCGCGATCGCTCGCAGATGCGTCAGGTCGGAAATCGGGAAAGCGGCGGCAGGCATGATTGTCTAGACTCGGGATGTTCCCCGTATGTTCCGACAATCACCGGGACTGGTCAAGACGCTGATCGTAGCGGCGCGATGCCGCACCGCTAGCACTCCTCCCAACTCGCCCCCTCTCGAATGGACAGGCGAACCGCCAGAGAGCGCTAAAGCAAGTCGGCCTGTGCCGGGGCCGGCGGATAGACGCGCACAACAGGCAAACTGCCCTTGGGCAGAGCGCGAAGCACTTCGTGCGCCGGTACTGCGGGGTCGAGCCAGTCGGCCCATCGATGACGCGTCAGAGGGATGACCTGACGGTGATGATAGGGTGCGACATCCTCGCCGGGCGCCATCGTCAGCATCGTGAACGCTTCACCGACCTTTGGGTCTGCCCGCCAGATGCCCGCAATGCAGAACCAGTCGTGATCCTTGAGCGTGAACAGCCATTTGGTCTTGCGCTTCTGCCCTGGCAACGGGTCCGTGAACTCATAGAAGCCGTCCGCCAGTATCAGGCACCGACCGGACGAGAACTCGCGATTCTCGGAGATGAAGTTGTAGACCGGTTTCCCGGTCGGGCTGGGCCAGCTCCATCGCCGGTTGACCAGCTCACCCGCGCCACGATCCCCGTCGATCGTGCGGACAATCGGCGCGACTTCGGTGATCTTGATGTCCTCGCGCGCAGCGACGTTCGGCGTGCCCTCGGGGACTTTGATCTTGATCTTGAGGTCGGAGAAGTCCTCGACGATCGAGGCAATGTCGGTCTCAAGACGATAGTCGTTGCACACGTTAGCTGCAGCCTTTCTTGCGACTCGACCAAGTTCCTATTGTGTTCTTGGGATGGACTCGCCCACCCCCTTCGATCCGAACGCTCCGATCGGCACCCGGCGCGCCATCATCCGGCGAAATCCCGACGATGCCAGCGAAATCGAGATGGTCGAAGCGGTATGGGGGTCCAATCCCCGCTTCAGCGACGGCGAGACATATCGCTTCGTACGTTCGGAAGGCCGGACGTTTCCGAGCCACCGCTGCCTGGTCCCGGCGAGCGAATTCCATATGGCGGTCGGACAGAAGCGCTATCGCGTGATGCTCGATGGCGGCAATCACTTCTATCTCGCCGCGGTGTGGGAGGCCGCGATTGGCGACTGGCCACTGTGCTACCGCGTCGTGACGGTCGCCGCGAACCGTGAGGTGGCGCGCTATCAGGAACGGCACGGCGCGATCATCCATCGCCGGCAGGTCATGCAAATGGCTCGACCATGGCATTCCGGAGGGCGACCTGCTCGACACTCCGCCGGCGCGGACGTTCATCATCGAAGAGCTCGGGCCGGGTGCGTCCCAGCGGACGCTCGCGCTCTGACGCCGAGGCCCTCGGCTGTCTCTCTCGCCTGTTCTTCGCGGGAAGAATGTGGCCGTAGCAGACCGAAGGCAAAGATGATCCCGGCGATGTCGCAGGTGCGCGGTGCCTCTTGATCCCGTTCAGATCAAAACCAAATTTCCCGTCGATCAGCAGTGCCTGAAGCATAGCCGCGACTGAACGAAAGGAGGCAGTCATGTCGCAGCCTGTTTCCCGATATCTCCATCCCTTCGAGGTTGCAGGGCACCCGACCCTCGAACCCGAAGTGAAGCGCGCCATTCTCGCATCCTGGGCATCCGATCGCGTCGCGGTCGAGGGCCAGCCGGCGCTTCGCAGACCGCCGGGAGCACAACATCCCATCCCGGTTGACGAGATCCTCGGCGCCTTGAGGTCGCTCGATGGCGAGGACGCGGGGCCGACACTGCAGTGAGGCGTGGTCCCCTTCGCCGTTGGCGTGCGCGCGGCGGTCGGATCGTTCGCGTCCTGCTGCCATTCGAAGACATCATGGACGTCGCGCTGGCGCTGCTGTCCTTACAGCCGGATGAGCTTGCCAGGCTCGGCTGGAGCTTCGCGGCCCGCAAGCGTCTGCTCGAACACTTCCTTGTGGCCGGCAAGGAGGCCGATGCCATCGCCCCTTCGGCGCTGGACCGGACGATCCTGACATTGCGTCTGCCATTGCGCGACGTGCGCCGCCTTCAGGACTTCACTCGCCGTGAGCTCCCCAAGATGGCGAGCCGGGCCGCGGTGATCGATCGGCTGGAAGCGGCGCTCGATGCTGCCGTCGGGGAGGAACGCTGACGCGCGCTGACACCGGATCACTCCCCCTCTGCTTCCCGGAGAGTAGCGGCGGCGGGTCACCGATCTTGATCCGGGTCTTCAATGTGCCGTCCGGACGACGATGTAGGTCGATTCCGGTAAAGTGCCGGCGCGTGAACGTCATCAGCTTCACCACGCTCTCGTAAGTCGTCGATGGTCCGAAGAACTTCACGGGTCCATGCCATTTGTCGCCCTCAATGACCCGCATCCGATAGGTGCCGGGCGGAACCGGGACAGTGACGTCATCGTCGCCATGAACGTAGACGGAGATGACGTGGTGGTCGGATCCAGGATCGAACAGTTGGACGACAGCATTGGCCGATGAGGTCACCACCCGCATGCGTGATGTGGCATCGTCGGGGTCTACGGCCGCGTTCACCGTGACGCTCCCCGAAGGTGGAAAAGGCAGGGCTGCCTCCCGGTCGGGGAGCCAGCCACTTCGCTTTGCTTCCCGATACATCGGGTAAAAGAATGAGACGGCCGACAGAAGAAGGATCCACTTCTGCATGGGGTGCGGAACCAACCGCACCTTCCGACCCTTCTGATAGTCGAACCCCCGGTTCTTGGCGTCGAACCAGAGCCCACTGCTTTCGCCCCTGCTCTTGGCGTCGATCCATGAGGCGCTCCCGAGCGGGACGGCCTTATCCGTGCGAGCTCTCTCGGCTCGAGCTTGGCGCGCGGCCTTGCCGAAGCCCCAAAGACGCTTTCCCGCCGTCAAGCCTTGGCGCTGCCGATAGCGCTCCTTCATGTAGTCGCGATCATCTATGCCCATGATGCTGGTCCCCCCGTTTGCCGGCGCGGCCCATGTGATTGATCGGCCGGCTGTGATCTCATCCGCTCCAGCCGTCGCGGCGGCCCTCGCCGTTGTCGCGGAGGCCGCGGCGGTCGAGGCTTGAGCGCCGGATCTCCAGCTCGACGCCGTCCCGGGTCTCGCGCGTGCGAATGTCCCGCGGGTCCACATCATTGCGCTTGGCAAAGTCCTCGGCTGCCTTGGTGCTGCCGAACTTCCCCACCTCATCGAAATCCCATCCACTCATCGTTGTCTCCATCATCAAGCCCCGGCGTCCGGCCGGTCGGTTCACAGGTCGAGCCCCAGGCTCCGCTCCGGCAGCGGCGGCAAAGCATCGCCACGATCGGGTTTGAGCTCCGGCGGTGCCTTGGGGATGCTGGCGGCGGCTTCGCCGCGGGTGTTGGCCGGGGACGGATGGTCGCCGGGCAGCGGCGGCAGATCCGCCAGGTCGATCGGACCGACATGGAGCTTGTCACGCGGGCTGCCGCTCTTGCCCCCCGTGCGTTCCTGATCGATGTCCAGGCGACCGACGGTCTCGAGCGCCGACGTCTTGTTGCCCGGGCTGTTGTCGAGCTGCCGCGCGAGCTTCTCCTTGTCGTCAACCACCATCGTGAGCTCGTCGCGCACGCGCGTGACTCCGACGTTGAACAGGCGCTGATTGGAGAGATTGCGCTCCTGGCTCGACATGACGGTGATCGCCCTGTCCGTCGTGATGCCCTGCGCCGTGTGCATGTTGAGCGAGTAGGCAAGGTCGAGGCGCGACAGCATCGGGTCGCCGAGATCGAGCGTCAGCCGGTCCTTGCCGGCGATTTCGACGGTAACGCCGCTGGCGTCGACCGTGAGCACTCGCGCCAGCGCCGAGTTGTGCAGCCCACGATCCTTGTCGTTGGCGGTCCAGCGGATGCGGTCGCCCTCGCGAAGGTGAAGCTCCTTTTTCTCACTGAGCTGCAGGCGATCCCGCTTTTCGGTCGGCGAGAGCCTTTGCGGGTCGAAGCGGATGGACTTGTTGCCGAGCTTCAGGTCCACCTTGCCGTTCGGGTGGACCTTGCCGACCTCATAGCGGCCCGCTGCCAGGCCAACGTCCTGCCCGCCGCCGCGGCCGACCTCGAGCGTCTGGCCGGCCTGATAGGTGGAAGCATAGCGCAGTTCCTCGCGCGTGGTGTTGACGCGCTCGTAGACCGTGAGTTGGATGCCCTCGCCGCGCACGCTGCCTTCGGAGGCCAGGCCATCCTGGATGCGCTGGTTGATGATCGCCCGCGCCGCGCGCCCCGACGCGAACACGGCCGTCGCCTCGCGCTCGGCCGACGGCAGGCCGAGCCACATCTCGGCCGCGTGCAGCGCAGGACTCTGGTGCTCGACGACGCTGTCGCCGAGCACCTTCATCGCCTTGGACGCTTCGCCGACATTCGCGAGCGCCGCGACGGTGCGCAGCTGGTCGGTGCGCTGGCGGATATTCTCGTCCATCCGCGCCATCGTCCCCCCGCCCGCCTGGATGAGCGCAAACGACTTGCCGGCATCGATCGAAGAGAGCTGCTGTCGGTCCCCCACCAGGACGAGCTTATCGACGCCGAGCACCGAGGCGATCCGGTGGAGCTTCAGCATGTCGTCGGACGAGACCATCGAGGTTTCGTCCACAATGAGCATCGAGCCGGCGAGCGCGGCGCGGGCCGCGTCGTATGCGGGGCCGTCGGTGTGAAGATGGCGTTCGTTGGCAAGGATGAAGGAGGCGATCGTCTGGGACTTGATGCCCGCCCCTTCCGCGAGATCGGCGACCATCTTGTTCTGGAAGGCAAGGCCCGTGACAGCGCGGCCCTCGGCTTGCGCGACGCGCGCGACCGCCTGCAGCATGGTCGACTTACCGGCCCCGGCGATGCCCTGGATGACGACAGTGCTGTCGTTGGAGGACAGGATCAGCGCCGCCGCGCCGAGCTGGCCGGCGTTGAGCTCCCTGTCAGCCGCCGCCTGGAGCCGGTGTGGCGCGTCCTGCGGGGCGAGGACGGGCGAGGCGCGCCCCCTCCCTTCCTGAACCGCGTCCAGGATCCGCTCCTCGGTGCGAAGCGCTTCCTGGGTGGTGACCAGCCGGGGCCGCGTGTCGCCGATCCGCGCCTCGCCCGCGATCAGCTGCCCCCGCCCGACGAGTTGCTCGATCCGCCGCTCGACATGATCCACGGTCACGCGCTTGAGGCCGAGATCGAGCGCGGTCTTGCCGAGCTGGTGCACGCTGAAGGCAGCCTCGCGCTCGGAGAGCATTCGGACGGCTGAGGCGACAGCCAGTTGCGCGCGCGCTTCGGCCGGCAAGGCCGTCACCCGCCCCAGCCCGCGGTCGACGAGAGGATCATGCGGGCGCAGGACAGATCCCAGCTTGTCCCATGCCGCTGAAACGGCATCCGAGACCGCGCGGTAGCCGCGCTCGAGTGCGCTGCCTGGGTCGCGTTGCGCCGATCGCGCCAGAGCTGCGTCCAGGAGCGATTTGCCGTCGAACCCGAGTGCCGCCGCCTTGTCGATCCAGTCCTGCCGCAGCGCCTCCCGGTCCTCGACGTTGAGCTTGGGATCGCGCGTGTTGGTGGTGACGCCGTCGCGCCCCTTCGGCGAGAAGATGCCGAGCTCGGCGGCCTTCTCGAGAATGGCCTCGCGCCGCTGGCTGAACGCGTCGAGCACCGGCTTGGGCACGCCGGCGATCTCGAACGTGCCGTGCTTGCCCTTGAGCTCCACCTGGTAGCCGAGCTTCTCGAGCTCCTCGCGGAGAAAGGCATGGTAGATCGAGCCGATCACGGAGTTGTTCGACCAGATCTTGTCGGCGTGGAGCGCCTGCCACTTGCCGTCGGGCATCCTGGTCAAGTTGGCGATGACGGCATGGGCATGGGCCTGCGGGTCGAGGGCGCGGCTCGTGTCATGCTGGAAGAGAGCGTAGACGAGGTTGCCGCTCCGCACCGGCACCTTGCGCCCCTCTACGTCCTTTCGGCCCTCAGCGAGGTTGCTCTCGACCCAGGTCATCGCCCGGGTGACCGCCATCATGTTGGCGCCATCGGGACCCAGTATCCGCTTGTCGCCGGCAACATAGGCGAGGACGGAGACCGATTTCGGCGCCGAGAAGGTGAGGTCGACGCCGGCGCGTCGATTCTCGACCTGCGCGACGGCCTCGCCGTTCGGCAGGATGCCGTTGAGCACCCCTTCGAAAGCGTCTTTCGACACCTCGCCCGAGAGGCCTAGCTCGGCCGATCCCTCGCCCGCCCAGACGCTGACTTCAGACGATCCCTCGACCGTGTAATAGTCGTCTTTCGCGAAATAGCCGGCAGCACCGGATGCGGAACGGACCGATGCGACGGAAAGCATGGGTCAGATCCCCATGTCCGCGCCGTCATGATCGCGGCCGCCGGAGAAATCCTGGCGAAGTTCCACCAGTGTCTGATCCTCGCGCGCGAGGGCCGCGCCATGGCCGCGGCCCTCACGGCGGCCATCCCGGTGCTCCGTTGCTGCCTGCGGCTGGTCGGGGGCGGCACGGGCGGCCTGAGCCCGGTCCGCCGCATGTTCGCGCGAAGACGGCTCGTCGCCTCGATCTTCGCTCCGTTGGGCTGACGTGCGGGTTGCCGGGCTGCCCTCCTCTATGGTCTCGGCGGAGAGGATACGCGCCGCCATTTCCGTCGCGATATTGACCGGCTCGACGACCTCTTCCGCGATCTGGCCGGCGCCGTCCCTCCCGCCCGCTTCGCCGCCCCCTTCCTCGTCGAACACCTCCTCTCCGCGCCTTGATCGCACCGGTTGGAGGTCGGGTCGCGGGAGGAAGCCTTCGGCGACCTGGGGATAGTCTTTCCAGACGAGCTGGATGCGCGCGGCGGGGAAGCCGTCGGGGAACTTCACGAAGCCATGCATCGAGGGCAGGTTGGTGATGTCGTCGGCTATGACGAGCGGCTCGACCTGCTTCCTGGGCGTCAGCGTCGAGGCATCACGGGTGTTGTTGTAGCCATAGCTGTAGGCTTCATCCATCTGCCGCACTTCGCGGTTGCCGATGTAGCGGGCGCACTGCTCGGCCGTATCGAGGTCCGCGGTCGCCAGGATCAGCTTGGAGCGGGCGAGCGAGGCGAGGTTGCGAGCGCCTTGCTCCCCGTAGACCTCGATCAGTTTCTCGAAGCTGTGGATGCCCAGAATCATCGCCCCGCCGAATGCGCGGGCGGTCTGGAGACCGTTCTCGATCGCCGGCAGCTTGTGGAGCGCACCGAGCTCATCGAACATGAACCAGGTCCGCAGGTCGCGTGTGCGCGGCAGGGTCATGAGGCGGTTGATGGCGAGGTGTGGATCGGCGTGGAAAAGGGACCCCGGTAGCGGGGTGATCGGCGTCGAAAAGGGACCCCTCATCCCGGTGGTCTA
>NZ_JBIQEU010000025.1:0-26439 GCF_045369765.1 Sphingomonas olei | reverse complement strand
AGTCGACAAAGGCGGCGTGAATATCCTGATCGGGCACGGCGGTCCCGATCGCCTGGATGGTCGCATGCACGAAAACCGGGTCCTCTTCGCGCCCTCAAGCGGGTTCCGTCACGCTGGATCATGGCCCCATTCCCGAGGTCAATTGGCCGGCAATGACGATGGCCTTCACGGCCGATCCCGGACTGCTGGCGGGCCTGAAGCCGGGAGATAAGGTCAGCTTCGAGCTCGCGGTTGGCGATGGCGGCGCCACCGTGACCGCGATCCGGAAACAATGACCCCTGATGGGCCGGCATTCGCGCCGGCCCATACGACCAGCGTCGATCGACGATCAGGCGACCGCGACCGCTGACGCTCGTTCCGTCAGCCAGCGGCGACAGGCGAGCACGAGCCCCAGCGAGAAGGCGGACACCATCGCTGTCGCCAGCGGCAACAGTCGCAAGGCCTCGGTCGGGAAGACAAAGGGCAGGAACGGAAAGGCATAGACCGCCGGCACGCGCATGCCGAACAGGCGCAGGAGCGCGGTCATCAGTAGAAGGTCGAGCAGCGCGATCACCAGCCAGGACTCGAACAGGGCGATGAGCGCGATGCCGATGGATGCGGCCAGTGTCAGCACCGCGATCTGCCTGAGCGCCATCCGGGGCGCGTACATCTTCATATGAAGCGACTCGTAGACGACCACCGCAACCGGAGGAATCACCCCGAGATGCGGATATCCGGCAGCGGCGGCGAGCCCGATCGATGCGAGCGTGGTCACCAGATAGGCAAGCATTGCCCGATACGCGAGGGGCGCGCGGCGATCGGCGGGGGAGCGCACCCTGAACAGGAATATGCCCGCCATCAGGATAAATGTGGTGACACCGATCGAGACCAGAAAGGACGGATGGGTGGCATTCGTGACGATCGGCAGAAAGCCCGTGGCGAGCGCGGGCGCCAGACTGTAGCGCAGGAACGCGAAGAAGCCGAGCATGGCAACAAGGACGAGGACGAGCTTGGCCGCGAAGGGCAGCGCGAGAAGGTTGATGCCAAACCCCATAACTGCCGTGAGCGATGGCCAGATGAAGATCTTTTCGGGCTGCCGCATCCATGATTGCTCGCGCCAGGCCCACAACGCCACCGCCATCGCGGCGATCTCGGGCAATATGATCTCGCGATCGCCAAGTGCCGCCGCTGCGCCAACCATGGCCATGATCAAGGCAAAGGCAGCGCCATAGGGCAAGAGCTCTTCAACTCGATTCCGTATTTCGCTGCGCATATTGGCTCTCGTCAGGCGGCATTGCCCGGATTTTCAGTCTGTCGTCTGGGTCGTGATAGAGCGAGATAGGATGGAAAGGGCAAAGGAACCGGGATGGCGCAGCGGCCATCCCGGTTCCCGCGCGTCAATGCCTGCCGAAGAGCTTCTGTCCCGACGACCCGAAGGCCATCACGTCGAAGCGCTGGGGCTTGCGTCCTGGAACTTCCATGCCTGGCGAGCCGAGCGGCATGCCACCGACCGCGATCCCGCTCATGCCCTTGGGGCGCTGGGCAAGGAAGCGCTTGATGTCGCTAGCCGGGACATGCCCCTCGACCACGACGCCATCAATGACCGCAGTGTGGCACGACCCAAGCGCATCGGGAACGCCGAGCCGCTTGACGAGCGCGGCGCGCGTTGGATTGTCGATGATAATGTGCTTGCGCCCGAGCTGTTGCGCCACCTGTTTTGCCCAGATCCCGCAACAGCCGCAGCCCGGATCGCGATACACGGTCATCTGGCTCGCGGCGTACGCAGCGGACGGCGTCATGATCGTGGCAGTCAGTGCTGCCAGGGCAAGACGGAATATAGTCGATCTCATATAAGGAGTCCTTTTGCGTTGAATCAGAACCAGCTTCTGAGGCCGACGAGAAAGCTCCAGCCTCCCGCCTTCTCGCCTGCGGCGCGCGCGAAATCGGCGGTGGTGCCGAAGCGCCGTTCATATTGAACGCCCGCATAGGGCGCGAATTCGGGGATGAACTGGTAACGCAGCCTGAGCCCCGCTTCGGCCGAGCTCAGCCCCGAACCGATACCGAGCTCGGGAATGTCCTGCGCGGACAGCTCGAACTCGATCGCCGGTTGCAGGATCAGTTTCTGCGTGATCCGCTGATCATATTCGGCCTCGAAGCGCGCGGTGACCTCGCCCTTGTCCGAAAGGAAGAGCGACCCGTCGACCTCGAACCAATAGGGTGCCAGGCCCTGGATGCCGAGCACCAGGTTCGTCCGTTCGGGGCCTGCGCGGAAATCATGCCGGATACCCGCTTGCAGATTGAACCAGGGATCGAGCGCGTGGCTATAGAGCGCCTGGACCTCGACGTCTTCCGGACCACCTTCGCCCAGAGTGCCTTCGCCTTCGGACTTGAGCCAGATCCGGTTGATGTCGCCGCCAGACCAGAATTGCGCATCCCAGCCATAGCCGTTGGCCCCGTTGCGCATCGATGTCTCGAGCCGGTCGAGCAGGAATTGCGCGCTGGTCAGCCCGCCATTTTCCTTGAGAAGCATCTGTCGCGACCGGGCCATTTCCTCCGCGCCGAAATAGGCGTCGGCGGCATGCGCCGGGCCGCTGCGTGCGGCATCGGAAGGACCCGTGACCGGTGGGTCGGAACCCTCGTTCATGACATGGCCGGCATGGAGGGCCGTAGCTTGCTGATCGGCCGGCGCGCGATGCGCCGCATGCGGGTCTGCGGGCTTTGCTGCATCGAGCCGGGCAGGCGGGGCATGCCCCGCATGCGGGTCGGCCGCGTCGGCCTGTACCGGCATTGCGTGTCCCGCATGAGGATCCTGCTGCTGCTGCTGCTGCGCGTAGAGCGCCGGAGCCGGGAGCGTCGTCAGGATGATGGCTGCAAGATAGGTCTTCATGCAGCCTCTCCCTCGTGCGGACGAACGGTGACGACGCGGAACATCCCGGCATGCATGTGGAGCAGCAGATGGCAGTGGAACGCCCAGTCGCCGGGGGCGTCGGCGGTCAGGTCGAAGCTCGCCTTGCCGCCGGGGAGCACGTTGATCGTGTGTTTGAGGGGCTGACGCCCCTTCTGGCCGTTCACGACTTCGAAGAAGTGACCGTGCAGATGGATTGGGTGCGTCATCATCGTATGATTGACGAGGACGACACGCGCGCGCTCGTTGCGTTCGAAGCGGATCGGCTCGACGCCATCGCTGAATTTCTTGCCGTCGAACGACCACATGAAGCGTTCCATATTGCCCGTCAGATGCACCTCGATGGTGCGCGCGGGCGGACGCGGATCGGGATTGGGTTCGAGCGCGACGAGATCGCGATAGGTGAGAACCTTATGGCCGACATTGTCGAGCCCGACCCCGGGGTCCCCGGTCCGGTCGACAGGCGAGAACGCGATCGCATCCATGCCGACGCCGACCGATACGCTTTCAGGAACCTTCGATTTGTCGCGCATGCTCATCGCGCCATGGTCCATCGCGCCCGCGGCGGCGCCCGCCACGCTACCGTGCGCGCCATGATCCATGCCGCCCATGCCCATATCCTTCATCGTGAGCGTCGGCCGTTCGCGTAAGGGCGGGACCATAGCCGCCATGCCCGGACGCGGCGCCAGCGTCGCGCGGCCCATGCCCGAGCGGTCGAGGGATTCAGCGACGATCGTGTAAGCGCGATCGTCATTGGGCTGCACGACCACGTCATAGGTCTCGGCGGTACCGATCTGGAACTCGTCGACGGTCACCGGCCGCACATTCTGTCCGTCGGACTGGACGACCGACAGACTCAGGCCCGGGATGCGGACATTGAAGATCGACATGGATGAGGCGTTGATGACGCGCAGCCGGACGCGCTCGCCGGGACGGAACAGGCCGGTCCAGTTCTCCTGCGGCCCATGGCCATTGATCAGATAGGTGTAAGTCGTGGCTGACACGTCGGCGATATCTGCGGGGTCCATCCGCATCTTGCCCCATTTAGCCCGTTCGGACGGGCTGAGCTTTTCCTCGGGACCGCCCGCGATCATGCCCGCGAGCGTCTGCTTCTGGCGGTTGAAATAGCCGCCTTCCTGCTTCAGCCGTGTAAAGAGCCGGTGCGGATCGAGAAAACTCCAGTCGGAGAGCACGATGACATGCTCGCGGTCGTAACCGACAGGATCGGCGCCCGCGGGATCGATGACAATCGGCCCGTAATGGCCGAGCTGCTCCTGGAGCCCGGAATGGCTATGGTACCAATAGGTGCCATTCTGCTTGACCGGGAACTGATAGGTGAAGAGCGAATGCGGCTTGATACCGGGAAAGCTGACCCCGGGCACGCCGTCCATCTGGAAGGGCAGGATCAGCCCGTGCCAATGGATCGAACTGTCCTCGTCGAGGCTATTCTCGACATGAAGGCGGACATTCTGCCCCTCCTTCAGGCGAATGAGCGGCGCGGGTAGCACGCCGTTCAGCGTGATCGCATTGCCCGCGCGGCCGCCGACCATATAGCGGCTCCGCGCAATCTTGAGGTGAATGTCCTCGCCCGCCAGCGTCGGCAAGGTGGCGCGGATTCCGGGCGTGTTGCTCTGCGCCCAGGCGGGGAGAAGGCCGGCAAGCGAGAAACCCGCGGCGCCGAGGGCGCCGGCGCGCAACAGCGCCCGCCGCTCGATAGGGTGGTTCATGTCGTGTCTGTCCTTTGCGCACCAGCACGCTCCACCCGCTGTCGGGCGGTGAGACTGGCGCTCGATGATCAGGAAAGGCCGGGAGCGGTGTCGGTACCGCTCCCGGCGCAACGATTACTTGCCGGCGGGGGCGGCCGGTGCCTTGGCCTCGCCGGACATTTTCTTGTCGCAGCAGTCCATCTCGCCGCGAGGCTTCGTCTTGCCGTTGCCCATCATCCGGGCATGGCAGGGCATGGCGCCCTTCATGTCGGCCATGCCGGCATGCATCTGATGCGCGGGGCTGGCGGATTGTGCCGATGCCACGGCTGCGGGGTTGGCGGCCGCCATTGCGGCTGCTGTCAGAATCATCAACATCGTATTTCTCCGGGAAAATTGTGGGGTTCACATTTCCGGAGCTGGGCGGGGCGGGGGCGCGCGCGCCTCGGGATGGATGCCTGCAAGCGGGCGGGGTTCCCGCGATTCAGGGGCGTTTTTCGCGGCCACACGCGGAGGGCCGGGCTCGGCGGGGATTGCCTGGAGCGGTGCGCAGGCGCTGACGCATGTCATTGCGGTCATCGGCCGGTGCGTGTCGGGCGCGCTCGTGGCGTTCAGGCAATGGCCTTGTTCGATGCTTCCGAAAGTCAGGTGCGGCGTCGCCGCATTCGCGCCGCCTGTCCCCGCAAGCGGTGACAGGAACAGCGCGAACGCGGCAAGCAGCGACAAGAGCAGTCGGAGCGCCATGATCGTCAGGGGGCGACCCGCTTCGCGACATAGCCGGCAAGCGCGATGGCGCGGACAAATATATCGGCTTGGCCGGTGTCGGAGCTCGTCTTGATGCGGACCTGGTTCGTCGGGCGGTCGACACTCACATCCACCACTCCCGGGACTTCACGGACAGCGCGTTCGATATGCGCCGCGCAGGACCCGCACGTCATGCCCTTGACCGAGAACAGCAGCATATTGGCATCCAGGGTTTCCATGCCATTCTCCATGGTCGAGAGCGTCTCCTCGCTTTGAGTCGACCCTTCTATCGACCTTGACATCATGTTAAGGTCAAGCCCGGCTTTTCCAGTTCGCCCGCAGTCGCAGGGCACCAAGAATTCGTTCGGGTGATAGCAGGTGCAGTCGAAATGCCCGTTCCAGGCCGCGCCCTCCTGATCGCCATGGGTGGGGCTGACCGAACTGTCCATGTCCAGAACGATGTACTTCAGCCCGTTACGGTCATGGAACCGGTCGATCCATTGGCCATTCAGGTCGGCCAGCGCGGCACGGTTCTCGGGCTGTGCCAGTGTCTCGGTCTCGAACCGTCCCATCTGCGAGGCCGAGGCCGCTTGCGCATCGACAGCCCTTCCACCCACGACCTGGCGCATCACCGGATCGAGGGCCAGGCGGTCGGCGTCGTTCACATCCTCGTATCCGGCCAGTCGCCCGAACACCGATTGCCGGAACAACCCGTCAAGCCGGTGGACCGTGTTCTTGCCGCGCCGGGTGTCGCGCAATGCTTTTGCCGCCAGATCGGACAGCCCGAGCGCGTCATCCAGCTCGCGCATCACCAGCAGGCCGCCGTCGGAACTGAGCTGCGCACCTCGGAACTCCACATGCACCCGGCGGTCGAACTCGACCCGATCTGCCCGCTTCGAACCCGCACCCTCTGGGTGACCCATCAAACGCGCCCCTCACGGCCATCAACACCATGATTTATATCGGAAATATTGAGATCCTGACAGCAAAATCAGCGATTTACTTGGGGAATGTGGGTCGAGGCCGGCGTGCGTCCGGCGCAGGCGGCGAAGCAGCTTGGGCTTGGCCGATCCACTCTCTACCGCGAACTCGCTGCACTCAAAACCGAGGCACCCACCACGCCCGCACTCAACGCCGCAGAATGAGCCGTAACGTCGTGGCTGTCATCGTCTCTGACATATAGCTGACATCGACTTTGAAAACCGACACACGCGGGCGTAGCCGATCAGCATGGATCACAAACGAAGGTTTGAGGCGGTGACGAACATGAGCACATAAGATTGGGCTATTGTGTATCTTAACCAGCATCTCAATCAAGCTATCTCAAACCGTAGCTCGGAAAGAATAAGGAGCATGTATGCCGCGTCGCGTGACCCTGACCGATCGACAGCGCGAGGCGCTGCTTCACTTGCCGGTCGATCAAGGTGAGCTGCTGCGGCACTATACCCTCAGCGATGAGGATCTCGGGCATATCCGCCAGCGCCGGCGCGCCCACAATCGTTTTGGCTTCGCGCTGCAACTGTGCGTCCTGCGCTACCCGGGCCGGGTGCTCGCTCCTGGCGAGTTGATCCCGGCGCAGGTATCGGATTTCATCGCGGCCCAGCTCGGCCTGACCAGCGACGATCTACTCCTCTATGCCGCGCGCGAGGAGACCCGGCACGAGCATCTGGCGGACCTTCGCCGAATCTACGGCTATCGCTCCTTTTCGGGGCGGGGCGCACGGGATTTGCGCGAATGGATCGCTCGGGAAGCCGAGGCGGCGACATCGAATGAGGATCTTGCCCGTCGCTTCGTTGCGGAGTGTCGCCGCACCCGCACGATCCTTCCCGGCTCCTCGACGATCGAGCGCCTTTGCGCCGATGCGCTGGTTGAGGCCGAGCGCCGGATCGAGGATCTTATCGCCCATCGCATCACGCCAACCCTGAGCGAGAATTTGGCTCACCCGTTGGAGGATACGGTGGATGGTCGCGTCACGCGCTTCGTATGGCTGCGACAGTTCGAGGTTGGCGCAAATTCAGCAGCCGCTAACCGGCTGATGGATCGACTGGAATATCTTCAAAGGTTCGATCTTCCGGCGGATTTGCTGGACGGCGTGCCGGCGCATCGTGTGACCCGGCTTCGCCGGCAGGGCGAGCGCTATTACGCCGACGGCATGCGTGATCTGCCCGAAGACAGGCGGCTTGCGATCCTCGCTGTCTGCACCCTGGAATGGCGGTCATCGCTGGCCGATGTCATCGTGGAGACCCACGATCGCATCGTAGGCCGTCTCTATCGGGCCTCCGAACGCCTTTGCAACACCAGGATCGCCGACGAAAAGGCGGCCGTTCGGGACACGCTGAAGTCCTTTGCCGAAATCGGTGGTGCTTTGCTTGGAGCGCAGGACGATGGCACGGCCCTGGACGGGATAATCGCCACCGGGCCTGGCTGGGAACGGTTCAGAACCCTTGTCGCCACGGCCTCCGCGCTGACCAACGTGCTCGCGGCCGACCCGCTCAGCCGTGTGCTGGACGGCTATCACCGTTTCCGCCTCTACGCGCCCAGGATGCTGCGCCTGCTCGACATGCAGGCGGCGCCGATCGCCACGCCTCTTCTGGCGGCCGTTGCGATGCTGCGTAACGGGATCAAGGTCGATCCGCCGGTGGATTTTCTACGTCCCAACTCGAAATGGCATCGTCATCTTCGCGCTGAGCCCAGCGGCGACCACCGGCTTTGGGAAATCGCGGTGCTGTTCCACATCCGCGACGCCTTCCGGTCCGGTGACATATGGTTGGCGGGATCGCGCCGCTATGGCGACCTCAAGCAGCTTCTGGTCCCGCCACAGGCGATAGAGCAGACCGCGCGGCTCGCCGTGCCGCTGCGACCCGGCGAATGGCTGGCCGAGCGCAGGGCTCGACTGGATACACGGCTGAAGGAGTTTGGCCGCGCGGCGCGAACCGGCACGATCCCAGGCGGCATCATCGAGAACGGCAAGCTGCACATCGACAAGCTGAGGGCCGACACGCCCGAAGGGGCCGAGGATCTCGTGCTCGATCTTTATCAACAGCTCCCGCCCGCGAGGATCACCGATCTGTTGCTGGAAGTCGATGAGCGAACCGGATTTTCCGAGGCGTTCACGCATCTGCGCACCGGCGCGCCCTGCAGCGACCGGATCGGCCTGATGAACGTGTTGCTGGCGGAAGGCGTCAATCTCGGTTTGCGCAAGATGGCGGCGGCGACCAACACGCACAGCTTCTGGGAATTGCTGCGGATCGCGCGCTGGCATGTCGAAGGCAGCGCCTATGATCGGGCGCTCGCCATGATCGTGGAGGCCCACGCCGCCCTGCCCATGGCCGCCTTCTGGGGACAAGGGCAATCGGCATCCAGCGACGGGCAGTTCTTCCTTGCTACCGAGCAGGGCGAGGCGATGAATCTGATCAACGCGAAATATGGCAACGTCCCGGGCCTCAAGGGATACAGCCATGTGTCCGATCAATATGCGCCGTTCGCAACCCAGGTGATCCCGGCAACGGTCAGCGAGGCTCCCTATATCCTGGACGGGCTGCTCATGAATGACGCGGGCCGCCGCGTTCGCCAGCATTTTGCCGACACGGGCGGCTTCACCGATCATGTGTTCGCCGCCTGCGCCTTGCTCGGCTACAGGTTCGCCCCCCGTATCCGCGATCTCCCTCAGAAAAGACTCTATGCCTTCACGCCCAACGCGACGCCGGCCAATGTGCGAGCGCTGGTCGGAGGTAAGATCAATGAACCGCTCATCGAGCGCAACTGGCCCGACATCCTGCGCATCATGGCGACGATCGCAGCGGGGATCGTCGCCCCCAGCCAGATTCTTCGCAAGCTCGCCTCTTACCCGCGCCAGAATGAGCTGGCCCTCGCATTGCGAGAGGTGGGCCGCATCGAGCGAACCCTGTTCATGATCGACTGGATTCTTGATGCCGGCCTCCAGCGCCAGGCTCAGATCGGCCTCAACAAGGGTGAGGCCCACCACGCCCTAAAGCGCGCCATCAGCTTCCACCGCCGAGGTGAAATCCGGGATCGATCCGGCGAAGGCCAGCACTATCGCATCGCCGGAATGAACCTGCTCGCCGCCATCATCATATTCTGGAACACCATGAAGCTCGGCGAGGTCGTCAATACCCGGGCCGCCAGCGGTACCCATATCGCGCCTGATCTACTCGCCCACGTCTCGCCGTTGGGATGGGAACACATCAATCTAACCGGGGAATATCGCTGGCCCAAATCCTTAGCGTAGGATTCCGCCCCCTCCCGCAAACGCCCCCTACGATTGAGAAGCGCGGCGGAATCTCTTAGATTGATCGCTGGAGGCTTTGTTCGCGGAGACGCGCACATTGCCTTCTTTTCGTTTTAGGAAGCGCTGCCCTAAGCGACAGAAGCCAGAGCTTTGACAATGCGGCATTCCGCGATGGAGCCGACCATGTATCTTGATCCTATCGGTGCAGACACGCGATGATGGCGGTCACGACGGCGGTGGTTTCCGCGACGTCGCGCACCCTCACTGTGTCGAGGCCGATTTCAGTAGCGGGATAGTCATTCCCACCGGGGAATATCGCATCCCCAATGAACAGCATCCCGTCGAGCGGGACACCGCTCTCGGCACTCAGGCGCTTCAGGCCATAGCCCTTGTCGATCCCTGCTCTGGTCACGTCGATCGATGTCGTGCCACCGAGATTGATCGAGAGCTCCGGCAGCTTCGCGCGCAACGTGGCCTGCAACGCGGTCCTCTTCTTTCGGTCAGGATCCCACGCTTCCTTTTCCTTCAGCGGCGCTGCCTGCCCCAGGCCCGAAAAGGTGATCTGGCTGCCCCGGTCCTCGATCCGTTCGCCCCAGATACGTTCGTCGGCGAGACCGGCATCGGTCAGCGCCTGATCGAAGGCCGTGCGGATCTTCGCCTTCTCCGCGTCGTCGAACAGTTCGGCATAGACCGCGCGCCAAGCGCCATTGATGAACCGATAGAGTTTCGTGCCTGTGGTCGGCATCAACCAGAGACGGTCGAGCGCGACGCCGGCAGGAAGGCGCGAGGCGATCTGCTTTTCGAACTGCGGCCAGTCCCCGCCCGAGATCACCGCCACATCCGTGATGGCGAGCAATCGGGCGAGGATTGCGGCCATATCCTCCGATAACGGCCGCTTGCTCTCGGCAAGCGTGCCGTCGAGGTCGAAGGCGATCAGCCACTTCATGCCGCCTTCCCTGCCGGATCGCGGTAGGCGAGCAGCCTGAGCGCATTGATGACGACGAGCAGCGTCGATCCCTCATGAACCGCCACCGCTGGCCCAATGCCGAGGCCGAGGATGGTAGCAGGCACCAGGAAGGCGACGACACCCAGGCTGACGAAGACGTTCTGCCGGATGATTCCACGGGTATGGCGGCTAAGACCGACTGCGAATGGCAGGTGCGCCAGATCGTCGGCCATCAGCGCCACGTCGGCTGTCTCCAGCGCAACGTCCGACCCCGCCGCGCCCATCGCGATGCCGACCGTGGCGCTTGCCATCGCCGGCGCATCGTTCACGCCGTCGCCCACCATCGCGACCTTGTCTTCGCCGGCGAGCTTCTTGATCGCGGCAACCTTGTCTTCGGGCATGAGGTCGCCCCACGCTTCGTCGATCCCGACTTCGTCGGCGATCGCTTCGGCGACTTTCTGGTGATCGCCGGAGATCATTATCATCCGCGACACGCCCATCTCGTGCAGCCGACGCAACGCGGTCTTGGCAGCTTCGCGAGGCGTGTCCATCAGGCCGATCGCGCCCAGGTCGCGGTCCCCCTTGCGGACCACCATTGTCGTGCGGCCGTTCTCGCGCAGCTTCGCGATTGCGTCCTGCGCGCCCTGCCCCAGCGCCGGAATGCCCTCACTTCCGAACATCTCGGCCTTGCCGATCCACACCGTCTCGCCATCCACGCTCGCGGTGACGCCCCGACCGGTCAGGCTCTTGAGGTCGCCGGCAGTCGGCACGGCACGATCGTTCAGACGTTCGCGGCCGTCCTTGACGATCGCTTGGGCCAGGGGATGGTCGCTCAACGCTTCGACGGCGACAGCCAGCGCCAGCAACTCGCCTTCATCGGCGCCATCGACGGGCACGACATCAGTGATGCGCGGACGACCTTCGGTCAGCGTGCCCGTCTTGTCGAAAGCGATCGCTTTGAGCGACCCGAGGTTTTCGAGCGGTGCACCGCCCTTCACGAGCACGCCGCCCCGCGCTGCACGGGCAACGCCCGACAGGACCGCGCTCGGCGTTGCGATCGCGAGCGCGCACGGGCTTGCCGCCACCAGCACCGCCATCGCGCGATAGAAGCTGTCGCGGAACGGCTCGTCGACGACCACCCATGCGAACAGCAGGAGCACTGACAGGACCAGGACGGCGGGCACGAAGATCCGTTCGAACCGGTCGGTGAAGCGCTGCGTCGGCGACTTCTGCGTCTCCGCTTCGCTCACCATCTTCACGACCTTGGCAAGCGCGCTTTCATTGGAACGGCGTGTCACCTCGATCTCGATCGCGCCGCCGCCGTTGATCGTACCAGCAAAAACCCGGCTTTCCGCGTCGACTGCATCGGGCTTGGCGCGTGCCGCTGCGGCATCTGCGACCGGCACCTTGTCGACCGGGATGCTTTCACCCGTGACCGGGGCCTGGTTGATCGCGCTGGTGCCCTTGATGACGAAGCCGTCGGCAGGCAGGCGCTCGTTCGGGCGGACGATGGCAATGTCCCCGACGACCATCTGCTCGACCGGGATTTCGCTGGTCTGCCCGCCGCGTCGCACGGTCGCGGTTTCGGGCGCGAGCTTCGCCAGCGCCTCGATCGCCTTCTTGGCGCGGCCCATTGCATAATGCTCAAGCGCATGGCCGAGGCTGAACAGGAACAGCAGCAGCGCACCTTCGGCCCATGCGCCCAGCGCAGCGGCGCCGGCCGCAGCGACCAACATCAGCGTGTCGATCTCGAACTTCTTCATCCGGAGGTTGTCGATCGCCTCGCGCAGCGTGAAGAATCCGCCGAAGAAATAGGCTGCGATATAGCAGGCGGTCGGCAGCCATTCGGGCGCGCCAGCGACCAGCCTCTCGATCGCGTAGCCGATCCCCAGCAGCGCGCCACAGGCGAGCGCGAAGATCAGCTCGGTATTGGGGCCGAGAAATTCGGCGTGGCTATGGTCGTGGCCATCGCCGGGGCCGTGCTTCTCTTCGCCCGCGCCGTGGCCCCCGGGGCCGTGGTCGTGGCCGGCATGTTCATCGGCAGCGACCCGCTTGCCCACCCTCACCTTCAGCTTGCGAAGCGCAGCGCGCACCTCCTCTTCGGTGGTTTCGCGGCGATCATATTCGACCCGGACAGACCCGCTGGTGCTGGCGCTTGCCTGGACCACGCCGGGCAAGGCGCACAGCGCATCGCTGACCGTGCGCGCCCGACGTTCGTGGTTGATCCCCGTCACCTGCCAGATCGCATGGCCGTAGCGCTCGGTGATTTCGGCACCTGCGGCGCGCACCATTTCGCGCAACCGTGGCAGCGGCAGCTTGGCGGCATCGAAATGGATGCACAGCGCCGCTGGCGTGTTGCCGTCGAGACAGATCACATGCGCCCGCTCGACACCTTCGCGCTTTGACAGGGTTGATACGAGACGGTCCAGGCAGGCATCGGCCGCGTCAGGAAGGTCCGGCAACAACACTGGAATGTCGAGTTCGAGCTTGTCGTTCATGACGACCTCCTTTCGCTTTTCTTGGTTTCGGCGCGCGCGTCGCGCAGGATTTCGACACCGCCCTTGATGGCGATGATGGCGGTGGCGAAGCCGACCAGCAGGTCCGGCCAATTGGTACCCAACCACAGCACCAGCACGCCGGCGATCAGGATGCCGCCGTTGGAAATGAAGTCGTTGAAGCTGAAGGTGGTTGCGGCCCGGAGATTGACGTCCGGATCCTTGAGGCGCTGGAGCAGCCGCAGGCAGAGGTAATTCACGACGCCGGCGATCGCGGACATGACCATCATGGTAGGTCCGATGGGCTCGCTGCCCTGCACGTAGCGCCGTCCGACATCGATCAAGATGCCGCCCGCGAAGATCAGCAGCATGACGCCCGAAGCGACCGCGGCGCGTGTCTTCCATGTCTGGCCCCGGGTGAGCGCCACAAGGCTCAGCGCATACACAGCCGTATCGGACAGGTTGTCGACGCCGTTGGCGATCAGCGCGCTCGAGTCCGCGAAGAAGCCGGAAACGAAGAAGCCCGCAGCGATCGCCGCGTTCAGCAGCAGGACGATCCACAGTGTGCGGCGCTCCTGCCCGCCATTGTTGTCGTTGCCCGGGATCATCCCATCATCTCCTCAAGTGTCAGCAGGGCCAGGAAGCCGACGAAAAACATCGAGCTGATGAGCGGGGTGTCGGGTTTCTCGTGCGCCTCGACCAGCAACTCCTCCGTGACGAGGTAGAGCAGCGCCATCAGCCCGAAGCTGAGGAAGCCGGCGATCATCACCGGCGACAGCGCGGCGACCGGCACGGCAGCGAGCGCGCCGATCGGCAGCAGCAGGGCCAATGCCGAGACGATCACGATGATGCGCAAGCGCGAGCGATAGGTTTCCGCCAGCTCGTCGGTCAGCGTCAGTCCCAGAAATAACACTTCCAGAGTGAGCGCGATCGTCAGCAGGAGACCTGCCTTCTCGCCCGCCACGAAAGCGAGGCCGAGCACCAGGCCGTCGACCAGAATGTCGATGCCGATCGCGGCGAGTAGCGCCATCGGCCCCTTGAAGCGGGCCTCAAGAGCCTTGAGCCCCAGCATGGTCGCGACGCCCGCCGCCCCGCCGATCAACGTCGCGCTGGGCGATGCCTCATGCTTGACCTGCGGCAGGATTTCGGTCGCTGCCGCCGCGAACACGACGCCGGCAGCGAGATGCTGTAGGCCCGCCACGAGGCCAGGTTTCAACTTGGTGCGGCTCGCGACAATCGCGCCGAGCACGACCGCCAGCACAGGCGCAAGCGTATAGAGCAGTGCCTGCATTTCCTAGGACTCCTCCGGGGTTCGGTGGCAGACGCGGATCTTCCCGCGTCGCGTGAACGCGATCGATCCGCCCGCCACGACAGCCCGCGAATGGTCGCCGCGAAACTCGTCACCGGTTCGCTGCGCGCGCAGGATCTCGGTCCTGCCCTTCGGCAGCCAGGTGACGGCCATTTTCAAGCCGTCATCGATGAAGTCGACATCGGCGCGTGTGCCGTCGTCGCAGTACATGATGCGCTGCGCGATTAGTTTCGACGTCAGATGCTTTTCATGCGCCGGCTCGGTAGGCTGGGTCGGCGCTGGATTACACGCCCCTATAACCGCCCCGGAGACGAGAACGACGCCGAGGCGCGCGATCGCCAGACCGGCCCGATTCAGGCCGCACAAGGTTGTCACATTTGAAATCGACGTGTCAGACATCGGTCTCTTCCGACGAAGCGCCCTGTGGCGTTCGAAGGCAGGGCAGTTCATCGCGTGCCTTCCCGCTCGCAGATCCGGGTACGGCCATCGCCTTCCACGATGGTGAGCTGCGACCCCTTGAAGGTCGCGGTGGCTGTTTCGCCGACATATTGCAGGCCCTGCGCTGGCGCGGTCAGCATCATCGGCGGTCCCCCGTTGGAGCGCCGCAAATCGATCTGCAGGCCGTTGTCCTTGTAATCGACGAACAGCGGTTCCCCGTCGGAACAGCGATATCTATGCCGCCCCATTTCCCCGGTCGCCACGGCGCTGTCGGACGAATGGATCTGCTGCTCCGTTGGCGGGGCTGGCGGCTTCTTTCCGAGCACGCCGCGAGCCCGACAACGAGGATGACGGCGGGCAGCACCCGCTTACAGTGCATCATCATCGCGCCTTCCTCCTGTAGCGGAAGGGGACGCGCTGACGATTGATAGCCCGGGCAGGCTGACCTACCCGCCAGCGGAGATAGGTTGCGAGGCGATCGTCAGATTCGACCATCAGGGATCGCAGGCGGCGCAACATCATCGCCGCGAACGGCAGGGAGAGCGCCCCGCGCAGCGTGCAGCTATGCGTTAGCCTGGTGCCGCCATCGTCCCCCGCCAGCTCGTACCGCTCTTCGAGCGTGAACAGATAGGGGATGCCGCAGGACCAAGCGAAGGCGTGCGGTTTATCGAATCGATCAATCCGTGCTGGCGTCCGAATTGGCCGGGTGATGCCCTGGATCGCAAAGGTGCATTCTGTGTCGCCGAGCCGGGACGGATCATCGAGAAATACGAGCGGACTCCACGCCCGGCGATGATCCGGATCGGTGAGTGCCGACCAGATGCGCAGTGGCCCGCCGTGAAGCATCGAGCTGGTTATGGTGCGAGGCATATCCCCATCTCCCAGAGATGGGCGGGGCGATCGCGGATCGCCCCGCCCATCCATCAGGCCAAGTTGTTCACGAAGGTCTGACCGTGGTCGTCCCCTTCATGCTCCTCATTGTAGTGCTCGGGTTTCTCGATCACTTTCTGCCCGAACCGGGCATAGAGTGTCGGCAGCACGAACAGCGTAAGAAGCGTCGCCGAGATCAGACCGCCGATGACGACCGTCGCCAAAGGCTTTTGAACCTCTGCGCCGGCGCCTTCGCCCAGCGCCATCGGCACGAAGCCGAGGCTGGCGACTAGCGCGGTCATGATGACGGGTCGCAGACGCTGCATCGCGCCAACATGCGCGGCTTCCTCGCGGCTCATCCCTGATCGGATCAGATCTTGGATCGAGCTGACCATGACGAGGCCGTTGAGGACCGCGATGCCCGAGAGGGCGATGAAGCCCACTGCCGCCGAGATCGAGAAGTCCATGCCCCGCAGGAACAGCAACAGGACGCCGCCCACCAGCGCGAAAGGCACGCCGGTGAACACGATCGCGGCGTCGCGGACCGATCCCAACGCCCCGTAGAGGAGCAGCAGGATCAAGATGAAGCAAGCCGGAATGACCAGCTTCAGCCGTTCGCTTGCCGATTGGAGGTTCTCGAACTGGCCGCCCCATTCGAGATAGGTGCCGGCAGGCAGCCGGAGTTGGCTGCCGATCGCCGCCTGCGCATCCGCCACGACGGATCCGACGTCGCGGCCACGCACGTTGGCTTGCACCACCACGCGCCGCTTGCCGTTCTCGCGGCTGATCTGGTTCGGACCATCGACCACCTTGATCTCGGCGACGCTGGACAGCGGTACATAGCCGCCGCCTGCCACCGGCACCTGCACCTGTTGGAGCAGGCCGATGTCGGCACGCTGCGCCTCCGACAGGCGGATCACCACGGGGAAGCGACGGTCGCCCTCGAAGATCTGGCCCGATGTTCGCCCGCCGATCGTCGCAGTCACGGTGTCCTGCACATCCTGAGCCGTAACGCCCAACCGCGCCATCGCGTCGCGGTTGACGCGAATGTCGAGCATGGGAAGACCGGTCGTCTGCTCCACCTTCACGTCCGCTGCGCCTTGCGTTCTGCGCAGCACCGCCGCGATTTGCTCGGCCGTCCGGTTCATCTGGTTGAAGTCGTCCCCGAACACCTTCACCGCGATGTCGCCGCGCACGCCGGCGATCAGCTCGTTGAAGCGCATCTGGATGGGCTGGGTGATCTCGTAGGCATTTCCCGGAATCTTCGCGAGATTACCCTCGATCCGGCTGACCAGCTCCTCCTTGGGAAGCTCAGGATCCGGCCAATCCTTGCGCGGCTTCAGGATGACGAACATGTCGGTCGCGTTCGGCGGCATCGGGTCGGCCGCCAGCTCGGCGGTGCCCGTCTTGGAATAGACGAATTGCACCTCCGGCTGCTTCGACATCATCCGCTCGATCGGCACCTGCATCGCCTGGCTCTGCTGGACCGACGTTGCCGGAATGCGGAGCGACTGGATCAGCAAATCGCCTTCGTCGAGCTGCGGCAGGAACACCGAGCCGAGCGTAGTGAAAGCAAGCGCCGCCACCACAAGGCTTCCCACACCCGCACCGATCGTCAGCGTCGGGCGCTTCATGGCCCGGTCGAGACCGGGTTCGTAGCGCTTCTTCAGCCACGTGATGATGCGGCCGTCCTTCTCCTCGACCTTCTTCGACAGCCAGATCGCAATCATCGCCGGCACGAAGGTGAGAGAGAGGATGAAGGCGAAGGCGAGCGCGATGATGACGGTCAGCGCCATCGGTCCGAACGTTTTACCCTCCACGCCGGTCAGCGTGAGCAGCGGTACGTAGACGAGGATGATGATTGCCTGCCCGTACACAGAGGGACGGATCATCTCACGCGCAGCGGCTGCCACGGTCGCGAGCCGTTCCTTGACGCTGAGCAATCGGCCTTCATGATGCTGTTGCTCGGCAAGCCGGCGCAGCGCGTTTTCGACAATGATGACGGCGCCGTCGACGATCAGACCGAAGTCCAAAGCCCCAAGGCTCATCAGATTGGCCGAGACCCCAGCGCGCAGCATACCAAAGCCTGTCAGCATCATGGTGATCGGGATGACCAACGCCGCGATCAGGGCCGCACGGAAGTTGCCGAGCAGCAGGAAGAGCACGACGATGACCAGCACCGCGCCTTCGGACAGGTTTTTCGCGACCGTCTTGATCGTCGAATTGACCAGCTCGGTGCGGTTCAGCACCGGCTGAATTACGACGTCAGGAGGCAGCGAAGCGTTGATCGTCTTCAGTTTCTCAGCGACCGCGGTCGACACGATGCGGCTGTTCTCGCCGATCCGCATGATCGCCGTGCCGACGACGACTTCGGTACCGTTCTCCGATGCCGAACCCATGCGGATCGCCTGACCCGTCTTCACAGTCGCAACTTGTTCGACCGTGATCGGCACGCCGTTACGTGTCGCGATCACGGTCCTGGCCAACTCGCTGGCATTGCGAACGAGCGCATCCGAGCGAACAGCCAGACCTTCGCCATTGCGATTGACGAAGCCACCGCCGACGCTGGTGTTATTGCGCTCCAGCGCATTTCCCAGGTCCGTCAGCGTGATGCCGAGCGAGGCCAGCTTCTGCACGTCGGGCACGACGAGGAACTGCTTGGCGTAACCGCCAATCGAGTCGACACCGGCGAGGCCCGGTGTGGTCTTCAGAAGCGGCGTCACGATCCAGTCCTGCGCGGTGCGCAGGTAGGTCGCCTTGTCCTCTTCGGTCGTCAGTCGCTCGCCCTCTGGCGTGATGTAGCTGCCATCGGGCTGTTGGCCCGGTTCACCGGGCTTGTGCTTGTCGTCCTCGCGATGATCGAGACGAACGGTGTACATGTACACCTCGCCCAGGCCTGTCGCGATCGGACCCATTTCAGGGTTCACGCCGTCGGGCAGATTCTCTTGCACGCCCCGCAGACGCTCGCCCACCTGCTGGCGGGCGAAATAGATGTCCGTCGCGTCCGAAAAGACCGCCGTGATCTGCGCGAAGCCGTTGCGGCTCAACGAGCGCGTATATTCCAGGCCGGGGGTGCCGGCGAGCGCGGTTTCGATTGGAAACGACACCTGCTTCTCGACCAGCTCGGGCGAGAGGGCAGGCGCGCGGACGTTGATCTGGACCTGATTGTTGGTGATGTCCGGCACCGCGTCGATCGGTAGCCGGTAGAGGGAAAAGGCGCCGATGGCGGCGACGATGACGGTGAGGAGCAGGACTAGCCAGCGCTTCTCGACCGCCCAGGTTACGATACGGGCGATCATGGCTTAATCCTCGTGGCTCGCTTCGCCCTTGCCGATCTCGGCCTTGAGCGTGAAACTTCCGGTGGTGGCGATCTGTTCGTTGCCGGTCAGGCCCGACCGGACGATCACCGTGTCGCCCGACGCATCGCCGAGCTGGACCGGGGTCGCCTTGAAGCCGGTGGGCGTGCGCACGAACACGACCGACTTGCCCTCGAAACTCTGGACCGCCGTCGTCGGCACGCGGACCGCCCCGCTCCCGCCGCTGCCCGTGAGCTGCACGGCTGCCGTCACAGGCTCGCCGACCCGCCATTCGCCACCGCGATTGTCGAGGGTGGCGAGCGCAGGCACGAGCCGCGTCTGCGGATCAAGCGCCGGCGACACGAAGGTCACGCGGGCGGTCGCCTGACGGCCTGCCGCCTTCACCAGCACCGTATTGCCGGGACGCACCCGGCCCGCATCCTCGGGCTTGAGATTAAGCGCGATCGACACCTGGCTCAGGTTGGCGATGCGATAGAGTTCGGCATCCGCCGCGACCGTTTGTCCCAGCGTCACGGGGCGCGCAATGATCTGGCCCGAGATCGGCGCGACAATGCCGAGCCGGTTGAGCCCGCCGCCGCCGACACCCGCCGCCGAAACCATGCTCTGCGCCTGCGTCAGGGCGATCCGCGCCTCCGTCGCCGCTGTGCGGGCGGCGATCAGATCCTGTTCAGGGGAGACTCTCTGCGCGAACAGCCGCTGTTCGCGCGCGAGGTTCGAATTAGCGAGCTGAAGCCGCGCCCGCGCCGCCTCGACCTCGCCCTTGATCTGCGCCGCCTCGCGGCTTTCGATGACCGCAATGGTCTGGCCGCGTCCGACCGATTGGCCGAGGTTACGGGTGAGCGCGACCACGCGTCCCGCAATTGCGGCCGAGACGACCTGCGTTCCCTGTGGGTCGCCCTCGATGATCGCGGGCAGCTCGATCGTCCCGGCCCCGCCGATGATCGGCCGTCCGACCTGGACGCCCGCTGTGGCGATCTGGTCGGCACCCAATGTGACGACGCCTTCACCGGCATGACCGCCTTCAGCACCGCCCTTTTCCGTGCCCGCTGCCGTCTCATTGGCAGCTGCGCCTTCGGCAGTTGCCTCGTTTCCGCCATCCTTGCCGCCGCAGGCAGCCAAGAGCAGGGCGAGCGACGCCGCGCCCGCGAGATAAAAGCTCTTCATCACTGATTCCCCCCATTGGGCGCACGAGCGGTCAGTCGCTCCACTTGCGCGCGGGCATTCTGGTAATTGGCAAGCGCGTCGATCGCGGCGACCCGCGTTTCGGCGAGCGTGCGTTCAGCATCGAGCAATTCGAGCTGGCCGAACTTGCCCTCGCGATAGCCGATCCGCGCGATGCGGGCGGCCTCCTGTGCAGCCGCCAGCGCCGGCCCCGACGCCGCACGAGCCGTCGTTGCGGCATTGGCCGCCTGCGCCTGCGCGTCCGTGATCGCCTGTTCGATGTCGAGCGCGGTCACGCGGCGCTGCGCATCCGCCTGGGTCCGCTGCGCGGTCGCCTGCGCAATCGCGGCGCGACCATTGTTGAACACCGGGATCGGGATCGACACGCTGAACACCGCCGCCATGTCGTTGGTCGCTTCCAGGCGGCGGATCGACGGCCCGACGTTCAGGTCAGGCACGCGATTGGCGCGCGCGAGCCGCACGCCGGCTTCGGCAATGGAGAAATCCGCGTTGGCTGCCGCCAGCGCGAGTGTGCCGGTCGTGTTGACCGGTGCCAACGGCCCATAGACGTTCACACCGGGAAGGCGATCGAGCAGCGTGTCATCGAGCAGGCCGTCGATCGGCCGTCCGATCCGACGCGCCAGATTGGCGCGGGCCGCCTCGGCCAAGCGAAGCTGCCGCTCCACATTGGCGTCGGCATTGATACGCGCGACATCCGCGCGCTGTTGCTCGAGTGGCGATGCCCGCCCTGCCTGCACGCGAACGCTCGCGGCCCGCAGCGCATCGCTGGCGATCCGGGCCTGATCGCGGGCTGTCATTACCCGGCGATCGGCCGCGACCGCTTCGACATAGAGCTGCGTTACCTGAAGCCGGACATCCGCCGCGATGATCGCGGCCTGGATCTCGGCCCGGGACAATTGCGCATTGGCGACCGCGACGCGGGCGCCGCGCTTGCCGCCTAGCTCGATCGGGATCGCAAAGCCGACCGTGGTTTCCGCGCTGCGGACCCCCCGATACGGCCCGGAGCCGATGACATTCTCGACTTGGCCTTGAACCACCGGATTGGGCCGCAAGCCGGCGACTGTGCGACCTGCACGGGCCGCGTCGATTCCAGCTGTCGCCGCTTCCGCAGCAGGGGCCGAACCGCCCGCTGCACTGACCGCTTGGTCAAGCGTGTAGACCGGCGCATCCTGCGCAACAGGCGCGGACGGTCCGACCTGCGCCTGCGCCATCGTGGCGCAAGACGCTGCGGCCAGCATGGCCGCGAGGATACGATTCATGAAAATAGGACTCCTGACGATGATCGACAGGAGCGCGCCAACGCACGCCCAAATCGGACGTCAGGCTTGGGGGGGCCTCAAATGGACCATGCCGGTGCGGCCGTCGAGCGACGCAGAGGCGGAGATTGTCGGCTTGGGCACTGTGAGGACGGGGGTATATTCCATCGTCGTGCGCGCAGGCGCGCCGACGTCGTGTCCGTGACAATAATTGTGATGATGCGGGACATTCTTGTCCGAGTCCGATGGCACCTGATCGATGTCACCGGCGGTATGGACCGTGAACTCAACGCCCGCGATGCTTCCCCCCGCCAGATCGGCGGCATGGGCCATGCCGGAGAAGCTGGTCAGGACCAGCATCAGGCATGTCAGGAAAGGCAAAAAGGCTCGCACTAGCTTGCCTCTATCACGGAAGGGTTTTCATGTCATTGCACTAATTCGAACCAACGGTCACTGAGCCGGAACCCGAGCGGGATCGGTCGCGCCCGTTCCAGGCGAACCCGACCGCAATGGCGACCGCCATCAGGAGTTGCGCCAGCACCGATTGCCAAGTGGGAAACACGCCGAGCATCGACAGCCGTGGCACGTCCGCGAGCGGTGCGATGTTGATAAGGCCGGCTTCCTGGAGCGCGGCGACGCCTTTACCCGCCAGCACGACGGTCAGGACCGCCATGAGCCAGGAGCTATAGCGGAAGAACTGCGCGATCGGCAGCTTGCGACTGTAGCGAAGCATGGCCCAAGCGATCAGGCTGAGCAGTCCAATCGCCGACCCGGCCCCCGCGAGAAGCATCCCGTTGTCACCTTGCGCCGAAAGCGCGGCATAGAACAGGATCGTCTCGAAGACCTCGCGATAAACTACGACGAACGCCAGCCCGAACAGGAACCAGCCCGACCCGCCCGAGAGCGCCCGCGACATCTTCTCGCGAATATAGCGCTGCCACTGATCGGCCTGCGCCTTGCCGTGCATCCAAATCCCGACCGAGAGCAGCACGACCGCGGCGAACAGCGAGCCAAACCCTTCCGTCAGCTCCCGGCTCGCACCGCTGATCCCGATCGCATAGGTGGCGACCGCCCAGGTGATCCCGCCCGCGATGATCGCGCTGACCCAGCCGCCATGCACGTACCGCAGCGCCTCGCCGCGCTCGGCTTTACGCAGGAACGCGATCATGGCGACAACGATGAGCAGGGCTTCGAGCCCTTCACGCAGCAGGATCGTGAACGCGCCCAGGAACGTGGACGCTTCGGTGGCGGCATCAGGCGCGAGCGCCGCTTCCGCATCGTCGAAAAGGCCGCCCAGTACTGCGACCTTCTCCGCGAGATCATCGGGCGACGCGCCCCGGTCGATCGAGGCGCGGAACTCCCCCATCGCGCCCTCGATTCGACCCATCAGCGTCGCGTCGCGCGCGGTGAGTGTTGGCTCGATCGGCTCGAACCCATCGAGATAGGCCGACAGCGCCAGCTCTTTCGCCATGCGCGCATCGCCGCGCCGCGCAGCCGCCACGCTTTCGGCGAGTTTGGCGCGGGCGACCGCGAGCGAGCCGGGAGCCTGTTGTATCACCTGTTCGGGATGACGACGCAGGAACGCGAGCACTGGGTCAGCCTTGGCGTCGCCGATCGCCGCGCCGAGCGCGGCCGGGGTGAGCGCGACCAGGGTTTTCAGGTCCGGAATGCGCCGGCGAAGGGTCGGGTCGGATTTCCAAAGCCGCTCGCCTTCGCGCGCCTGCGCATCCGTGAAGGCGAAGCTCCCGGCTCGGAATGCTAACGCCCAGCGCTGATCGTTGGGCAGATCGGCGAAGCTCTGCATCGCGGTCCCGTCGATGCCTTGCGTCACCACCTGATAGAGCGCGAACACGCTGCGCTGGCGCGCGCGCTCGGCATCGGTGAAAGCAATCGGGGGCGTAGCGAGCTTGGCGGCGTCAGGGCCACGGCCGTTGCCCGTCATCCCGTGGCAGGACGCGCAGGATTGTCGGAACAGGGCATCGCTGGAGACGAGGTTCGGAGCCTTATCGGGCGCGAGCGGCACCGGGTAGGCGCGCAACAGATCGGCCGCGAGCCCGTGCGCCAATGTTGCCACCTGTTCAGTCGGTCCCTTTTCCGCGATCACCGCCTGGAGGTTGGCAGCCCGCTGGATGAGGGCTTGACGCTCCGGCTTCGCCGGCAGGCCCTGAAGCCGTGTCGAGACCGACGCGGCGAACTCCGTCATCTCGGCATATTCCGACGTGCTCTTGATCCGACCGTTGGCGACCGCGCCGCCATAATCGACGGCCATATAGTCGAGCAGCCGCCATGCGGTTTGCACGTCGCCGGGTTCGGCGATTGCCGCAGCAGGGATCAGCAGCGCCGCGAGCGCGGAGAGCAGCCGCAACGAGAGCATTGCCCGGATCAACGCGAGCAGACGCACTACCGCTCTCCCAATTCGCGCCGAGCGCCAGTGACGATTTCATAAGCGGAGTGGAGGAACAGGAGGGCGATGAGGCCGGCGACGGCGAGGTCCGGCCAGGCGCTTCCTGTCCACGCCACCAGACCGGCCGCGGCGATCACCGCCACGTTGGCGAGCGCGTCGTTGCGGCTGAACAGCCAGATCGCGCGAACATTGGCGTCCCCTTCCCGGAAACGCGCAAGCACCAAGGCGGACACGACATTGATCGCGAGCGCGACAACGCCGATTGTGCCCATCAGTTCGGCATCGGGCGCGGTTGCGTTCAGGGCGCGCCAAATCGCGAAACCGATTACGCCCACGCCAAGCGCACCGAGAAACAACCCCTGCGTCAGCGCGACCTTTGCCCTCGCCCGTGCGGACCAGGCAAGCGCGAGAAGACCGATAAGGCTGATCGACCCGTCCCCGAGAAAATCGAGGGAATCCGCTTTCAGCGCTTGGCTATCGGCGATGAACCCGCCGAACAGCTCGGCGACTCCGAAGCCGAGGTTGAGCACCACGACGGTCAGCAGCGCACGGCGATAGGCCGGATCGGTTTGCGCGCGCGCGGGCTCCCCGTGGCACCCGCAGCTTTCGGTAGAAGCATTCATGCGGCCTTCCTTACCACCTCCAGTCGCTGTAGAAGCAAGCGAAATGTGCGACACGTTCGCATAAGCAAGGATGGCATGATGAAGCCGGTGATGATTGGGCAGCTCGCCAGCGAGACCTCGACGAAGGTGACGACAATCCGCTTTTATGAGTCGATCGGGTTGCTCCGATCCGCCCCTCGCACGGCGTCGGGTCGCAGAACCTACGATGCCAGTGACATTGAGCGTTTGCACTTCATCCGCAACGGTCGCCGGCTTGGCTTCTCCGTCAACGAGATCCGTTCGTTGATGGGGCTGGCGCAGAACCCGGACCAGGATTGTGGTGCCGCCTCAGCTATCGCTGCTCAGCACCTCAAGGATGTGGAGGAGAGACTGGCGCAACTCGCGGTGTTGCGGGATGAGTTGGCAATGCTCAGCCAGAGCTGCACCAAGGCGCGCATGGCCGATTGTCGGATCATGAAGGCGATCGGCAAAGGCCACCCTCAAGCCGATCAATAATAATCGGCCAGCCTGAGCTCGCGCACATCACCCGAGGCCATCGTCAGCTTTACGAGGGTGCCAGCAGGCCGGGAGCGCACTTGCCAGAGCTCCCCACGCGTATAGTTCGCATCGATCGAATGGCCGTTCACCGCCACGATCCGGTCGCCGACCGCCCAGCCAGCCTTTTCCGCGGGACTGTTCGCCGCCACATGAACAACGGTGAGCGCCGTTGGTGAGGCTGCGAGGCCAAGGCCGCTACGGTCCTTCAGCATCGGCAGGCGACGACGAGGACCGAGTGGCCGGAGCCACACGAATCCGGCGGTCACGTCGAACACCACGTCGAATTGAGCGATCAGCGGTAGGCCGACATTGCCAACCGTGCTGGTGGAGAGCCAAGCTCTCATCCCGAGTGTGGGGACGTTCGAGACGCCAAGCCCTTCGATGTTGATGTTCTGGATCGTGAAAGCATCGTTGATACGCACACCATCGACGCCGCCGATCGCCGCGGTCGAGACGAGCTTCCCGTTCAACAGCCCTTGATCGCGGGCATAGGCCGACGAGAGCATCAGCGCGGCCGAGCTGCCAAGATCGATCATCAAGGGCACGGGAGGCAAACCCGAGACGGAAGCTCGAATGAACAGCTCCTGCTTGGCACCGCGCCCGAGCGCGACAGCGCGCCAGTCGGGACCGGCGAGAAACGTGCCTGACTTGACGACCGCCATACGCCTTTTCGCGAAATCGAGCGCGATGCAGCTACCCGTGAACATATCGGCACCGAGGAGGATATCGATCGGTCGTCCGAAGGCCGCCGACACTGAACTCAGATCACCAACGACGGCAAAGGGTAAGCGACGGGTTTCGCGGGCGAGCTGTACGTCGATGTCGCGGACCAGCAGCACCGGGGCCTTGGCGCTCAGCCCGCTAATCATGCGCCGCTCACCATCGTTCAAGCCGAGCTTCGCCGCGAGCGCCGTGCTCATGATCGACGCGCCGCTGCCACTGTCGAGCACCGCCCGCACCGGCACTCCGCGCACTTGTGCCGAAACAAGGAGGGTATCACCCGTGCCGACTTCCAGCGGCTCCCATTCGAGGTGAGCCGCACCGAAGTTCCACGAGCCCGCAGACCGGGAAGTCTGTCGCGCGAGCGTTGGAGAACCGAGCACCAAGCCGGTTCCACAGGCCACCAGCCGCGCCACTAATGAGCGTCGAGACATACCGATTGCTTCAACACGGGCCGTCAAAAAGCCACCTCCAGCCCCCCGTCCGCAGGAGAGCAAATTGCGGTTACATGCTCCAGCCACTGGAGGAGCAAGTGCTTTTGGTGCGCCCGAAAATCCTCAGAAGCGCTTGGAGAACTTTAGATGAAGGATGGTGCAGACCGCTTAGATGCCTTCCCGATAACGAACGGTTCCGGGGGACGCTGGGCCGATCGGGACCGCGAACGGTGTAAACGCTCGCGCTAAGTGGCGGCATTCTGATCGCGCTATTTGTCGGCGAGCGTCGCTACGCGGCTACCGGCTTGGTCTCGGCCGATCGCACATA
>NZ_JBIQEU010000024.1:0-27367 GCF_045369765.1 Sphingomonas olei | reverse complement strand
GCGTTCTGGCGAGCGCGACCGACGAGATGAGGCGCAGCTCGAACCCTGCCGTCAGCAGCCGGTGCGCCAGCGTACGAGGGACTGTCAGGAATTTCGTGTGTGGGCGGGCATAACGGGAAGGAAGGAAACCCGATATGTCCCGACGCAAAGAGCCTGCGATACCGAACGAGCTTCTGGATCAGTTGCTGGCTGGCAGTGATGCCCGTGCGGCGCTGGCTCAGGGCGGCCTGCTGGATGCGCTGAAGAAGGCGCTGACCGAGCGCGCCCTGAATGCGGAGATGGATCATCACCTGGCCGGGGAAGACGGTGCGGGCAATTCACGCAACGGCTACGGTCGGAAGACGATCACGACCGATACCGGCAAGCTGGCGATCGACGTGCCGCGCGATCGGCAGGCCAGCTTCGACCCGCAGCTGATCGCCAAATACCAGCGGCGCTTTCCTGGCTTCGACGAAAAGATCGTGTCGATGTACGCGCGGGGCATGAGCACCCGGGAGATCACCGGGCACCTACACGATCTGTATGGCATCGACGTGTCGCCGGATCTGATCTCGACGGTGACCGACGCGGTGCTCGACGAGGTGGCGATCTGGCAGCAGCGGCCGCTGGATCCGGTCTATCCGCTCGTCTTCTTCGACGCCTTGCGGGTGAAGATCCGGGACGAGGGCATGGTGCGCAACAAGGCCATCCATATCGCGCTCGGCGTCCGCGCGGACGGCGCCAAGGAGGTGCTGGGCCTGTGGCTCGAACAGAACGAGGGGGCCAAATTCTGGCTCAGGGTCATGAACGAGCTCCGGAACCGCGGCACCGAAGACATCCTCCTGGCCGTCGTCGATGGGCTTAAAGGCTTTCCGGAAGCGATCACCGCCGTGTTTCCCGACGCGGTTGTCCAGACGTGCATCGTCCATCTGCTTCGAAACTCGATGGACTTCGTGTCCTGGAAGGACCGCAAGGGCCTGGCGACCGCGCTGAAGGAGATTTACCGCGCGCCCAGCGCCGAGGCGGCCGAGCAGGCCCTGACCGCGTTCGAGGCCAGCACCTGGGGAACCCGCTACCCCGCCATCGGCCAGAGCTGGCGGCGCGCGTGGGCCGAAGTCATCCCGTTCTTCGCCTTCCCCGACGAGGTCCGGCGGATCATCTACACCACGAATTCCATCGAGGCGCTGAATTCGAAGCTGCGCCGAGCGGTTCGTGCCCGCGGGCATTTCCCCAGCGACGAGGCTGCCACCAAGCTGCTCTACCTGATCTTGAACCGCTCGGAGAAAGAGTGGAGAATGCCGCCACGTGAGTGGACCATGGCAAAAGCCCAGTTCGCCGTCATCTTCGGCGAACGCTTCATCCGAGCCATGGCGGCGTAATGTTCATCCGCCCGCCCACACACGAAATTCCTGACAGTCCCGCGTACGATGGTAATTACCCGTCGCCTCGAACCCGACGATGATAGGGCGCCCGATAGCAGCGAGTTGCTCGGCAAAGCCGTCATAGTCCTGCCTGGTCGCCATGACGGTCATCCGCCGGCGCCGGCCGCCTTCCGGTCGCTCGATGAGAACCTCCTGCCGGCTCTTGGACATGTCGATGGCTACCAGCACGGCGCCGGCAGGCGTAGAGGTGAGCTTGGTCATGGTCGGTCGGCCTCCAAAGTGTTGTCTCGACAACCTCACTTTAGATACCTGCTGACCGGCCATGGCTTGCCCTGATGAAGTCTGCGGCCGCTACGCGGCCTTGTCTTCATCAGGGCCATAGCGGCTCCCGAACCAGCGCTTCCCAATGTGCTACGGTCCGGAGTTCATCTCGAAGGCGCTCGACCGGTGGGCGTATGAGAACGGTGTCACGCTGGACTTCTCGCGGCCGGGTAAGCCGACCGACAACGCCTCCGTCGAGCGCTTCAACGGCCGGACGCGCGACGAGTGCCTGAACAGCCACTGGTTCCTGTCGCTGGCGGACGCTCGTGCCAAGATCGAGGCTTGGCGACGGGACTATAACTAGAGCCGTCCTCCCACGGCGCTTGGCGGAACCGCCCAAGGTTCCAGCGATGCGCAGCATCGTTGGAAAGGCGGTGGAGGTTGGCTGACGCCAGCCGAATATGCTGCATCCGCCGGGGTTAACCCCGACGGCGGGCCGGAAACTCGCATCATGCCCGGATGAGAAACCGGGGGACCGTCAAATCGCAAAGCCGATTCCGGCCGTCGAACCTGTCACGAGCGCCGTCTTGCCGGAAGGGTCGATATTCATGCGCTATCTCCAGGGATGGTCTTTAACGGTCTGGGGATTGCGTAACGTCAGCCCTGCGCGGCGAGGTGCGCCCGCACGGCGTCGGCCAGCGGTGTCGTCGGACGTCCGATCAGCTTCGAGAGCTGGTGGGCGTCATCGAACAGCGCACCGTTAGAAGCATCGACGTCCCATGTCGCAAGTCCCTCGGCGAAGCCCTCGGGCAGGCCCACCTGCTTCAGGATCGCAGCGTATTCGGCCTGCGGCAGATCGCGGTACGGGATGTTGCGACCGGTCTGGCGCGAGATCTCGGCGGCAAGGTCGGCGAGCGTCACCGCGTCGTCACCGGCCAGCTCATAGGTCTTGCCCTCATGGCCGTCGCTGGTCAGCACGATGGCTGCGGCTTGGGCATAATCGGCGCGGGTCGCGAGCGACAGGCGTCCCTCGCCAGCGCTGCCGACGAGCGCGCCATTCTCTAGGGCTGCGGGAATCGAGCCGGTGTAGTTCTCGGTGTACCAGCCATTGCGCAGGAGGGTCGTCGGGATACCGGAGGACGCCAGCAGCGCTTCGGTCACACGGTGCTCCTCGCCCAGGCTGATCGCCGATCGGTCGGCGTGCAGCAGGCTGGTGTAGACGATACGCTTGATGCCCGCCGTCTTGGCGGCCTCGATGACGTTGCGGTGCTGTGCCTCGCGCTGCCCGACCTCGCTCGACGAGATCAAGAGCAACGTGTCGATCCCGGCCAGTGCCGGAGCGAGCGTCTCAGGCTGCGAGTAATCGAACGCGCGTGCCTCGACACCCAGGTCGCTGGCCTTTTCGGGCGAGCGCACCAGCGCCACAATCGGCTCGCCGGTCGACTTGCGCTTCAGGCTTTCGATGACGAGGTGGCCAAGCTGGCCGGTCGCGCCGGTGACGGCGATGGTCATGACAATTCTCCTTCAGTGACGCGGTGAGATCAATTGAAACGGAAACCCGAGATGGCGGTCGACAGCACTTCCTCGGCATAGACCCGGGCGCCTTCGCCCTCGGCCGCACCGGCCGCGACCATGAGGGGCAGCAGATGCTCCTCCTTGGCGGGCGGATGGGCGAAGCGCGCCGAGGGCGCATCGGCCCAGTGCGCCAGACGCTCGGCTCGCTGGGGGCCGTCCAGCTCCATGCTTTCGGCCAGCCACTGGTCGAACGCCTGCGAGCCGGGCGTCGAGCGCGGATCGCCATAGGCGCGCATGTTGTGGAAGCTCATGCCCGACCCCAGGATCAGCACGCCCTCCTCACGCAGTGGCGCAAGGGCGCGCCCGGCAGCGACATGGAGGGCCGGGTCCAGCCCGCGTTCGACAGACATCTCGATCAGCGGAATATCCGCATCCGGAAAAGCCACTTTAAGGGGGACGAACACGCCGTGATCCAGGCCCCGCTTCGCGTCGACAGCTGAGGGGATGCCCGCATCCTTGAGCAGGGCCGCGGCACGGGCGGCGAGCGCGGGCGAGCCTGGTACGTCGTAGCGCAGCTGATAGGTATGGGGCGGGAAGTTGTAATAGTCGTAGATCAGCTCGGGCCGTTCGGCGCCGGTCAAGGCAAAGCCGTCCGTCTCCCAATGTCCCGAGACGACGAGGATAGCCTTGGGCTTCTCGGCAAGCGAGTTCGGCAGGCTGCGCAGGAACGCTTCCATACCGCTCCACACGCCGCGCGGATCGTCCATGAAGAAGCAGGGGCCGCCGCCATGCGGGATGAAGTAGGTAGGCTGGACGCTCATGGTCATACACTCCGGTGCAGGCGCCACGGAAGCCGCCTGGATCATTGTTCGATCTGTTGACCGGGATATGTGCCCACTATCGCGCAATGATAATCTGCCACGTAGAAGAGTCAGCTTCAACCACGGGTAGGAAATCATGGCGGATCGGTTGACGGGTATGGACGTGTTCGTAAAGGCGATCAGGCTCGGTGGCATCTCTGCTGCCGCACGCGATCTGCACATGTCGCCGGCGATGGCGGCCAAGCACCTAGACGCCCTCGAAGCGCGGCTCGGCACCACGCTGGTCCAGCGCTCGACGCGTCGGCTGTCGCTGACCGAGGCAGGCACCGACTATTTCGAAAAGGCCGAACGTATCCTGATGGAGATCGGAGAAGCCGAGGCGGAGGCATCGTCGCGCTCGATCACCGCCCAGGGACTGCTGCGCGTCAGTGCGCCCGCCACCTTCGGCGTTCTGCACCTTGCCTCACTCATCCCTGCTTTCTCCGCACGCCATCCCGAAGTGACGATCGAACTGGGCTTCAACGATCGTTACGTCGACCTGCTGGAAGAGCGTTGGGATGTCGCCGTACGGATCGGGCGCCTCGCCAACAGTGCGCTTGTTGCCCGCAAGCTCGTGGCGATGCGCGTCGTGTTGTGTGCCGCCCCCTCTTATTTGGCGAGGCGGGGAACGCCAACCCGCCTGGCCGATCTCGGCGATCACGATTGTCTGCGCCACACCAACGCATCGCTTGCAGGAACGACATCGTGGGCGTTCGGTAAAGACGGGACGATCAAGGTGCCGATCTCAGGATCGATATGCTCCGACAATGGCGAGGCCTTGGTTCGCGCTGCCATCGCGGGCCAAGGGCTGGTCTATGGGCCACGCTTTATTGCGGCAGAGGCGCTTCGCGCCGGCCAGTTGAGCGAGCTTGAGCTGGACGAGCCGCCTATGATGCTGGGAGCGGCATATGCCATCACACACCCGACGCGGCGCCCCGCCGCCAAGACGCGGGCGTGGATTGACTTCTTAGCCGAAGCACTCCCCGCTCTTGGCACCGATTGGTGAGGTGCCGAGCTAGCAGACGTCCCGAGTTTTCACCCGAGGACCGCGTCTGCTATCTCGAAACATCACGGTCTTTTACGATTGACCCAGCGAAAGCGACGCCCACAACTGCACGTGGCTGGCATCAATAACGCCGAGGCTTGGTCCCTTTCAGTTGGTGCGGCGGGGGCCGCGGGCGCGACGGACGTTGAGTGAGCGTGAACCGCATCACTGCCAACCCTCGATGACGATCTTGCCGCGTGCGGTAGTGCTCTCAAGCGCCTGGTGCGCGCGCTTAAGGTTCGCGGCGTTGATGGGGGAGAACCGTTCGGTGAGGGTGGTGCGCACCTCGCCGGCGTCCACGAGGCTGGCGATGGCCGACAGGATCTGACCCTGCGTTTCCATATCAGCAGTCTCGAACATGGACCGGGTGAACATGAACTCCCAGTGGGTCGACACTGATTTTCGTTTGAACGGGACGACATCGAGTGTCTTGGGGTCGTCGATGAGTGCAAAACGTCCCTGCGGGGCGATCAGCTCGGCGATCTGCTCGATATGCTCGTCGGTGTGCGTGGCCGAGAAGATGAAAGCCGGCGCGCCAATGCCGAGATCCGCTACCTGCTGCGCCAACGGCTGACGATGATCGATGACATGGTGGGCGCCGAGCTCACGCACCCAGGCTTGCGTCTCGGGGCGTGATGCCGTTGCGATGACGGTGAGATCGGGAACCTGACGGGCAAGCTGGATCGCCATCGATCCGACCCCGCCGGCACCGCCGATGATCAACAGCGCAGGTGCTGCACCAGCTACAGGAGTCCGCACGGACAATCGCTCGAAGAGGGTTTCCCACGCGGTAATAGCCGTCAGCGGCAACGCCGCTGCCTCTGCCCAATCGAGGCTGGCCGGCTTCCTTCCGACAATGCGTTCGTCGACCAGGTGCAGCTCGGCGTTGGTCCCATCGCGGCCAATGCTGCCCGCGTAGAACACCTCGTCGCCCGGTTCGAAGCCGCGCACTTCAGGGCCAACGGCGCGAACGACACCAGCGGCATCCCAACCCAGCACACGCCAGTCGCCGCGGATCGGACCCGATCCGCTGCGGACCTTCGTATCAACCGGGTTTACCGAGACGGCCTTTACCTCGACGAGGAGATCGCGCCCAGTGACTACGGGATCGGCAAGCTCGATGTCGACGAGAGCTTCCGTGCGATCGATCGTTCCGGGCTGCTGGTAGCCGATTGCGCGCATGATAAATCCTACTGTCAGGGGCTGTATAGCGAACTTTGTCGCCTACGGGATACGCCAAGCGACATCGCGGTTCGACATCGTCCTCAGGCTGGCGACGGCGTGGTTGCCGCTGCCGTCTTCCCCGTGAGGTCGGTGATGACCGCGCCGATCAGCGCCCGTAACCAGCGGTGTGCGGGATCATGCCGATATCGGACGTGCCAAGCCATTTCCACGGGAAAGCTGCCAAGATCGACCGGAGCCGGCAGGATCTTCAGCCGGGGGTCGTGCATCAGCCGCCTGCAGATGAGCGAGGGCAAGGTGGCGCAATAGTCGGTCACGGCCACCATCTCGGCTACCGCGAAGAAGTTTGTCACGGAGATTGCGACGTCGCGCTTCAGCTGCTGCTGCGCCAGCGCCTGGAACAGCCCGGCGCGCATCCGTCCGGGCGGTACGATGTTGACATGCTTCATCGTCTCGAACTGCTCGCGCGTCATGACATCGCCGACGCCCGGATGGTCGGCACGGACGGCGCAGGCGAGCCCTTCGTCCATCAGGTGCTGGACGACGAGGTTGTCGGGCGGATCGACGATGCGGCCCAGCACGAGCGCCGTCGTGCCCGACACGACGCCTGTTTCCACAAGATCGTTCCCGTAGGGCGTCAGACGAAGCTTTATGCCGGGGGCGACCTTCTCCAGGCGCGCCACGATAGCGGGGACGAGGACGAACTCGACATAGCCGTTTGGCGCGATCGTGAAGAGCCGTTCGGCATGTAAGGGGTCGAAGGCCTGCTGACCGAGAACCGCGTCGTCGAGCTGGGCGAGTGCCTCGGCGATCAGCGGTGAGAGTTCAAGCGCGATCGGGGTCGGCTGGATGCCGTAGCGCTCGCGGACGAACAGTTGGTCCTGAAGCATCAGTCGTAGACGCGATAGGGCATTAGACAGGGCGGGCTGTGTCATGCCCATGCGCTCGGCGGCCCGCGTGACGCTGCGCTCCTCCATCAACGCGACGAAGATCGGCAGCAGGTTCAGATCGTAGCGCATGCAGTCATCCTGTCAGACGTATAACTGACATTAAAAAGATAAACTTCTAGAATATATCAACGAGGCCCATTTCTCATCCATCGGCGACGGGCGCCGCGAACATGGAGGTTCAGATGAGCAAGGGTCAGGTTCTCGTTCTTGGATCGAACGCGACACAGCTCGGTCTGCGTAGCGGCAGTACCGCAACGGTCGGTCAGTATCTCAACGAGACGGCAGTCCCCGCGCTGGCACTGCTCGACGCCGGCTATGATATTGTTCTCGCTACGCCCAACGGGACCAAGCCGCACATCGACGCCGGCTCCGACACGAAGGACCACTTTGGCGGTGATGAGGCGGCATACCAGCGCGCCAAGGAGTTCTTCGCCAGCCACCCGGCCATGAACGACGTCCGCACGCTGAAATCGGTCGTCGACGAGGGTCTGGACGGCTTCGTTGGCGTGTTCGTGCCGGGAGGTCACGCGCCCATCGTCGATCTGATGCAGGACCGCGATGCGGGCACGATCCTCCGTCACTTCCACGCGGCGGCCAAGCCGACCGCGCTCCTCTGCCACGGACCGGTGGTCGTTATCGCCGCGCTCGACGATGCTCCGGCCTTCCGCAAGGCGCTGGAGGACGGCGATGACGCCGGGGCGGCCGACCTGGCGCGAGACTGGATCTACTCAGGTTACCGCATGACGGTCTTTTCGGCGAGCGAGGAAAAGATCGCCGAGGAGCAGGTGCTGAAGGGCAAACTCTACTTCGACATGGAAAAGGCGCTGCGGTCGGCCGGTGGCGACGTCTCTGTCACCGACAAGAACTTCGCTTCGAATGTCGTCGTGGACCGGGAACTGATCACGGGTCAGAATCCCGCGTCGGACCGGGCCATGGCCGACGCGTTGATCGAAGCCCTCGATCGCGCCGCTGCGTGAGTACCAGGATGACGGGCGGGGCGCTCAGGATGCGCCCCGCTTCGGATATAACCAGGACAGGGTATGGTGCCATGACCGCCAACGTGAAGATCGTCGCCGTCCTAACCGCCCGTGCGCATACCGTCGACTGCCTGCGCGCTCTGCTCGACGCCATGCTAGAGCCGAGCCGTGCCGAGCCGGGCAATTTGCGCTACGATCTCTGGCAGGACCAGAGCGATCCGAACCGCTTCGTCCTCGACGAGCTGTACGCGGACGCGGATGCGGTTACCGCCCACCGCGCGACGCCCCACTTCCAGAACTACCTCTCTCAGATCGGCGATCTGGCCGAGCGCGGCGCGTTCGTCCTCAACCCCGTCTCGTCAACCTGAGGATGGTGCCAATGGGCAAGCCTGAAGAATGGGTGGGTACGGCACGGCTTGTATAGGCGTCCGACACAGACGTGTTGCGGATGACCGGCTTGTTGGCACCTGCGCTTCGCGCGGGGCTCTTGGGCCTCATTCATTCACGCGCCTCTCGCTGGCGCAGGGCCGCGATCCGGCGAAAAATCTACAGCTGACTTAAAGGAATACAGTCATGACGAAGGGTATCGAAGGCAAGGTCGTTCTCATTACCGGTGGCAGCACCGGCATCGGCGCGGAAACCGCGCGTCTTCTCGCGGAACGCGGCGCCAAGGTGGCCATCGCCGCGCGGCGCAAGGACAGGCTCGACGAGGTCGTCGCGGACATCGCCTCAAACGGCGGCACGGCACGTAGCTACGCGCTGGACGTGACCGACAAATCGGCGGTCCAGTCCGTCGTCGCCGCGATCATCGCCGACTTCGGCCGCCTCGACGTGCTGATCAACAACGCCGGGCTGATGCCGATCCGTCCAATGGCCGAGGTCAACACCGACGAGTGGGACCAGATGATCGACGTCAATCTGAAGGGCACGCTCTACGGCATCGCGGCGGCCCTTCCCGGTTTTCTCGAGCAGGGCAGCGGTCACATCATCAACTTGAGCTCGGTTGCGGGCATCAAGGTCTTCGCACCGGGCGGCACGGTCTACTCCGGCACCAAGTTCGCCGTCAGCGCGATCAGCGAGGGCTTGCGCCACGAGATGGGGGAAAAGGTCCGGGTCACGTCAATCGAGCCTGGAGCTGTCGAAAGCGATTTGAAGTTCACGACCTCTGGCACGGCTGCCGAGACGGTGCTGGACTTCTACAAGCAGGCCATCCCGGCGGCATCGGTGGCGCGTGCTATCGCGTTCGCTGTCGAACAACCTGATGACGTCGACGTCAACGCGATCGTCATCCGGCCGACCGCACAGCAGTTCTGATTTCGACGAGGAGGCGGGGCCGCGTGTGCTCCGCCTCATGGGGAACGTGCCGGCCCGCTCGTCCGTTACTTTGCCGAATGATATCTGTCCGTTTCACCTGAGGAGCCATCTATGCCCAAACTTGCCCTGTATGTACCGCTGAAGGCCAAGCCCGGAAAAGAGCGCGATGTCGCCGATTTCCTGACCTCGGCATTGCCGCTCGTTCAAGCTGAGGCGGGCACGCTAACCTGGTATGCGATCGAGGAAGGTCCCGGTGCGTACGCGATCTTCGATACGTTCGACACGGAGGAGGATCGGCAGGCCCATCTCGACGGCAAGGTTGCCGCCGCACTGATGGACAAGGCAGAAGAACTGTTTTCTGAACCGCCGCAAATTCACAAGTTCACCCTGCTGGCCGCGAAATAGCCGAGCGGTCGGCACCCTAGCGCGTCGCTCTCATCGCCCGCGTGGGGGGGGGGGCGGGCGCGGCGGCGTGCGTTGAGCGGCTTTCCCCGAACCGGCCACGGAGATACTCCATGCGCACCACCCAGACGCTCGACCTGAACGACGCGCCGACGATCATCGATGCGGGGATCGCGGAGGCCGAGCGGATCGGCAACCCGATGAACATCGCGGTGGTGGACGCGGGCGGCTGCCTCCTGGCGTTCGCGCGGATGGACGATGCGTGGCGCGGCAGCGTCGACATCGCGATCGGCAAGGCGTGGACGGCGCGCCCGTCCGACGTCGAGACCAAGGCGCTGGCGAACCTCGCCCAGCCGGGCGCCGACTTCTACGGCATCCATGCCTCCAACGACGGAAAGGTGATGATCTTCGCCGGGGGCGTGCCGATAAAGGAGGGCGAGACGGTGATCGGCGCGGTGGGCGTGTCGGGCGGCACCGGCAAGCAAGACCAGGGCGTGGCCGAGGCGGCTGCGCAGGCGTTCGCGCGCGGCTGAGCCTTGGAGCGCGGTGCCGGGCGCGGCGGTGCCCACTTAGTCGACGGCGGTTCAGTCGACGGCGGCGGGCGCGCCTCCCGCGCGGCGCGGGTCGCCTCCGTTTAGAGCGTTATTCGGCCATTCTGGTCCAGTTATTCTGAAAACCGCCGTGAATCGATCCCAGGATAGCTCACGGGAAGGAACCTCTCAGGTAGCACAAGGTTCAGGAAACTGAGATCACTTGGAAGGGTGCGATGTCCTCCGCCGTTGCGATAGACCGGGTCATCAGCAAGGTCTCGATTTGATGACGCGTTGAGAAGAGCTGCGAAAGGAAAAGATCCGTGAAAGCTGTCGTGTACAACGGGCCCAAAGATGTTTCTGTCAGTACTATCGATGATCCCAAGATCGAAAAGCAGACCGATGTTATCATCCGGCTGACCACGACCAATATCTGCGGGTCGGACCTTCACATGTATGAGGGCCGTACCAGCTTCGAGAAGGGGAGGGTCTTCGGTCACGAAAACCTTGGCGAGGTCATCGAAGTTGGCGCAGCCGTAGATCGTATCAAGAAGGGCGATCGCGTGTGCATGCCGTTCAATGTCGGTTGCGGTTTCTGCGAAAATTGCGAACGCGGTTTGACGGGTTTCTGCCTCACGACCAACCCTGGAACCGCCGGCGCAGCGTATGGCTTTGCCGAGATGGGTCCGTGGCAAGGTGGTCAGGCCGAGTTGATGCGCGTTCCTTATGCGGACTTCAATTGCCTGAAGCTGCCTGAGGACGCTGAGGAGAAGGAGGATGACTATGTCATGCTCTCCGACATCTTCCCCACCGGTTGGCATGGCGTCGAACTGTCGGGTTTCCTGCCTGGCGAAAGCATCGCGATCTACGGCGCCGGTCCGGTCGGTTTGATGGCCGCGCACTCAGCCGAAATCCGCGGTGCCTCTCAGATCTTCGTGGTCGATTCTCACGATGACCGCCTGAAACTGGCCGAGGCGATGGGCGCTATTCCGATCGACATGCGCAAGGGCGATCCCGCCCAGCAGATTCTTGACGCGACCGGCGGCCTCGGGACCGACCGGGGGGTCGAGGCGGTCGGGTATCAGTGTTGCGATCGCCACGGCAAGGAGCGCAGCAATTACACGATGAACTGCCTCGTCAAAAGCACGAAGGCCACCGGCGGAATCGGCGTCGTCGGCGTGTTCATTCCGGAAGACCCGAACGCGCCCGACGATCTCCAGAAGGAAGGCAAGATGGCGTTCGACTTCGGCAACTTCTGGTTCAAGGGCCAGAAGATCGGCACCGGCCAGTGCAATGTAAAGCACTACAACCGGCGACTGATGAAGCTTATCGAGCAAGGCCGGGCCAATCCTGCCCAAATCATCTCGCACCGACTGCCGCTTGATCAGGCACCAGACGCCTACAAGCATTTCGACGGGCGCGATGCTGGCTGGACGAAGGTCGTGCTCAAGCCGGGCACCTGACCTTAGTCTTCGACGGAATAGGAAATAAATTATGACTTTGGAAGGCAAATCGGTTGCCATTCTGATCGCACCCCGCGGGACGGAAGAACCAGAATTCTCGAAGCCCAAGCAAGCTGTCGAGGACGCTGGTGGCAAAGTGACCGTGGTCAGTTTTGAACCGGGCAAGGCTCGCACAGTCAATAGCGATCTTGACGAGGGCGGCAGCTATACTATCGACAAGACGTTTTCCGAGGTCAAAGCCGACGATTTTGACGGACTTGTTGTGCCCGGAGGGACTGTCGGTGCCGACAAGCTGCGCGGCAGCGTCGAGGCAATTGGTTTCATCCGGGCTTTCTTCGATCAGAAAAAACCTGTTGCGGCGATATGCCACGCACCCTGGACATTGATCGAGGCGGGCGTGCGTGAGGGTCGCACCTTGACGTCCTACCCGACGCTGAAGGTCGATATCGAGAACGCCGGCGGTGCATGGACCAATGAGGAAGTCGTGGTCGACAACGGCCTTGTTACCAGCCGCGATCCCAATGATTTGCCCGCCTTCTGTGCCAAACTCGTTGAGGAAATCGCAGAAGGTGTCGGCGCAGCGCCCGCAGGAGGGAATTAAGGCGAGGCGTTTCGACGAAACCATGTGAGGGCCCTCTCCCTGGGGAAGATCCGCACAAAGCGAGCGTGGCGGATGGCCGGCGATTGGCCGTCCGCCACGCCGCGTATCACACGAACACGGCGCACCTGACGGGCACTCAAACCCTAACCCGCGTCAACCGCGGTGACACATCGCCGGCTCCCGCTTCCAGCTTCGACCCATTCCAACGTCTGGTCGAGATGCACCTGATCGAACGTGCGTTCGGCCAGATTTACGACCTACAGCGCCGCCTTGAGATAGCGGGCGGTGAGACTGCCTTCCGCTTCCGCAACGACGCCAGGGACGCCGCTGGCAACGATACGGCCTCCATCTTCCCCGGCCCCCGGTCCCAGGTCGATGATCCAGTCCGCCTGTGTGATGGCGCGCATGTCATGTTCGACGACTACGACGGTATTGCCGGCGTCTACGAGGCCCTGCAGGTGTTGCATCAGCCGGTCGCCATCGGAGGGGTGAAGCCCCGAAGTTGGCTCGTCGAGGATGTAGATCGTGTTGCCGCGTTGAGCGCGTTGCAGTTCGGTCGCCAGCTTGATGCGCTGCGCCTCCCCGCCAGACAGCTCAGTCGCCGGCTGACCGAGCCGCAGATAGCCAAGACCGATCTCCCGCAACACGTTGAGAGAGCGCATCACAGATGCCTCGCCAGCGAAGAAATCGCACGCATCGTCGACCGTCAGTTCGAGCACCTGGGCGATATTGCGCCCGTTCCATTCGACTTCGAGCGTTTGCGGGTTGTAGCGAGAGCCATGACAGGTCGAGCACGGGGCAAAAACGCTCGGCAGGAACAGCAGCTCCACCATGACGTATCCCTCGCCCTCGCACACAGGGCAGCGGCCTTGCGCGACGTTGAACGAGAACCTTCCCGGGCTGTAGTGCCGCCGGCGGGCGAGCGGCGTATCAGCGAAGATCCGTCGCACATGGTCGAACATGCCGCTGTAGGTGGATAGGTTCGAGCGCGGCGTGCGGCCGATCGGTTTCTGATCGACCCGCACCAGCCTGCGAACATGCTCCATGCCTGCGACAATGCGTCCTTCAGTGTCGTTCTGCGCAACATCGAGCAGCGGATCGATATCCTCCTCCTCGGCCACGGGGGAGCCGCCGAGGTGTTCCGTGACGAGCTCGGGCAGCGCCTGACTGACAAGACTGGACTTGCCCGATCCCGAAACGCCGGTGACAGCGGTGAAGCAGCCGATGGGAAACTCGACGTCGAGACCATGGAGATTGTTCCGCCTGATCCCTTCCAGGCGTAGCCATGCCTTGGGATCGCGCGGTGTGCGCTCACTGCGGAGCGGCTCTGCGAACAGGTAGCGGCGGGTGATCGAAGTCTCGACGTCGGCAAGCCCCTCTATCGGCCCGCTGTAGAGGACTTCACCCCCCTTTTCCCCGGCTCCCGGCCCGACATCGACGAGCCATTCCGCGCGGCGGATCACGTCGAGATCATGTTCGACGACGAACAGGGAGTTGCCCGCCGCCTTAAGACGCTCGAGGATAGTGAGCAAGGCTTCGCCATCTGCCGGGTGCAACCCTGCCGAAGGCTCGTCAAGCACATAGACCACGCCGAAAAGCTGTGACGACAATTGCGTGGCAAGCCGCAAGCGCTGCAGCTCTCCGGAGGAGAGCGTCGGCGTGCTGCGGTCGAGCGAAATGTAGCCAAGGCCAAGATCGATCAGCGGCTCTAGCCGCTCGATCAATTCGCAGGCAAGGCGTTGGGCGGCGATCCGCTTCTCGTCGGAGAGATTGGGCGTGCGGCGTACGTCGGGCGCGCTCTTGTGCGCAGAGCCGCCCGCCGCAACCCGTTGTTCGACCGCTGCATCGCGGGCCGCTTTTTCCAGAACATGGCCCTTTGAGGGGGCGGAGACCGCCCCATACGCGCCATGCGCGACGGGCATCAGCAAGTCCTTCAGCTTGAGCACCGACAGGTCGCCGAACTCGGCAATGTCGAGGCCCGCAAATTTGACCGACAGGGCTTCGCGCTTCAGGCGCTTGCCGTCGCAGGTCGGGCAATCGCGGCCGATAATATATTGCGAGACGCGCTTCTTCATAAGCGCACTTTTGGTGTTGGCGAAGGTTTCCAGCACATAGCGGCGCGCGCCGGTGAAGGTGCCCTGGTAGCTTGGCTCCATGCGGCGCTTGAGCGCCGTCCGGGTCTGTTCGGGCGTCAGGCCCGCATAGACCGGCACCGTCGGCGCCTCTTCAGTGAAGAGGATCCAGTCGCGATCCTTTTTCGGCAGGTCGCGCCACGGCGTATCGACGTCATAGCCGAGCGAAACGAGGATATCGCGCAGGTTCTGCCCATGCCAGGCGGTCGGCCAGGCGGCGATCGCCCGGTCGCGAATGGTGAGGCTGTCGTCAGGAACCATCGTCTCTTCGGTCGCGTCATATACGCGGCCGATGCCGTGGCAGGTCGCGCAGGCCCCCGCGACCGTGTTGGGGGAGAAATCCTCCGCATAGAGCATGGGTTGATTGCGCGGATATTCGCCGACGCGCGAATAGAGCATCCGCACCAGGCTGGAGAGCGTCGTCACGCTGCCGACCGAGGATCGCGCGTTGGCCGAGCCGCGCTGCTGCTGCAACGCGACCGCAGGCGGCAATCCGTCGATCGCGTCGACTTCCGGAACGCCAGCCTGGTCGATCAGGCGGCGGGCATAGGGCGCAACCGATTCCAGATAACGCCGCTGGGCTTCGGCATAAAGGGTGCCGAACGCGAGCGATGACTTGCCCGAGCCCGATATGCCGGTGAACACCACGAAGGCGTCGCGCGGTACATCGACGTCGACATTTTTGAGATTGTTCTGGCGCGCGCCGCGAACCTGCACGCAAGCGGGCGGCCCCGTATGCCCATGATCGGGGGCCGGCGTCGTCGCGTGAATATCCTTGCTCTTCAATTCAGTCTTCCTGCCCTATACGCCGGTGCGGCCCGTGGTTCATCACAGTCGGGTAACAAATGAATGCATTTCCGACTCTATACATCCAGCGGCCAGGCTGGCCCGATGTTCGGCACCTTTGAAATATTTCTCCAGCATTGGACAAAGGTTACGACAGAACCATTTTTCCCGTTGGGTCGCGCGACGAGGCCACACGCACTCCGCTGGGAAGCGCCTGGGCTAGGCGGCCTAGTCCGTGCCGCTATCGGCATGTAACGACCGCAATTCGGCGCTTGTTACCGCATCGCGACGCGTTGCCCATTTGCCAGGGCGCGCTTCATCATGGCCGGGGGCCCGGCCATGATGACGGCCGAGTTTTCGATCCGAGCGCCTCGCGCCGCTTCGGATCGGCGGGTCAGAAGTGAATGACCGTGCGGATCGACTTGCCTTCGTGCATCAGTTCGAAGGCCTCGTTGATCTCCTCCAAACCCATCGTGTGGGTTACGAATGGGGCCAGATCGATATCGCCTCTCATCGCATCCTCGACCATGCCGGGGAGCTGTGTCCGTCCCTTGACGCCACCGAAAGCGGACCCCTTCCATACGCGGCCCGTGACGAGCTGGAATGGGCGGGTGGAGATTTCCTCGCCCGCGCCGGCAACGCCAATCACGATCGACTGACCCCAGCCACGGTGCGCTGATTCAAGCGCGGCGCGCATGACGTGGACGTTGCCGATGCACTCGAAGGTATGATCGATGCCCCAGCCCGTCATCTCGATCAGCACTTGCTGGATAGGCTTGTCATGGTCCTTGGGGTTGATGCACTCGGTAGCACCGAACTGGCGTGCCAGCTCGAACTTGGATGGATTGGTGTCGATGGCGATGATGCGACCCGCCTTCGCCTGGCGCGCACCCTGAACCGCCGCGAGGCCGATGCCGCCGAGGCCGAACACGGCGACCGAGTCTCCGGGCTGGACCTTGGCGGTATTGTGGACTGCGCCGATGCCGGTCGTGACGCCGCAGCCGAGCAGGCAGACATGTTCGGGGTTTGCCTCGGGATTGATCTTGGCGAGCGAGACTTCGGCGACGACAGTATATTCACTGAAGGTTGAACAGCCCATGTAATGATAGAGGGGCTGACCATTGTACGAAAAGCGGGTGGTCCCATCGGGCATCAAGCCCTTGCCCTGCGTTTCGCGGACAGCGACGCACAGGTTGGTCTTGCCCGACAGGCAGAAGTCGCACTTGCCGCATTCGGCGGTGTAGAGCGGAATCACGTGATCGCCCGGTCCGACGCTGGTGACGCCTTCACCGACCTCGACAACGATGCCCGCGCCCTCGTGGCCCAGAACCACCGGGAAAACACCCTCCGGATCACTCCCCGCCAGCGTGTACGCGTCGGTGTGGCACACACCGGTGTGCGTCACCCGTATGAGGACTTCGCCTTTCCGGGGTGGGGCGACATCGATCTCGACGATTTCGAGTGGCTTGCCCGCCTCGAAGGCTACAGCGGCGCGAGATTTCATGTTGGGATACCCTCGTTGAGTTAAACCGATTGCTGGTGCGAGGCCGTTGCGTCAGCGCAAATTCGTGGGGTAGCGATTGCTCACTCCCCGGTATGCCGGTCAGACCGTAACGACGACCTTGCCGATCTGGTCGTTCGATTCGAGGAAGCGGTGAGCGTCCTGGATGGCGTCGAGCGGGAAAGTGCGCGCGATCCGCGGCTTGAGCGCGCCCGATTCCAGACCCGCCACGATGAACGCCTTGGCGCGATCGAGGGCGGCATCGTCCGAGACGATCTCGCTGTAGAGATACCCCTTGAGCGTGAGGCTCTTGCCCAGCACGGAGAACAACGGGAACGGCGTCGGTTCGCCGCTGAGCGCGCCATATTCGAGCAGGATGCCGCCGCGTGCCATGCTCTCGGTCAGCGGCTCGAACGACGGGCCTCCGACCGGATCGAGCACCACGCGCGCACCCTGACCATCGGTTATCTCCATCACCCTCGCTACCAGATCCTCTTCCCCGGTTGCGACGACATGATGTGCACCGGCATCGATCAGGGCCTGGCGCTTGGCGCCGGTACGCGTCGTCGCGATTACCGTCGCGCCGACCATCCGCGCAATCTGGAAGGCAGCAAGGCCGACGCTGCTGGAGGCAGCAGTGACGATGACGAAATCGCCCTCGCCGAGTTTCGCCTGCTCCACCAGCGCACCCCAGGCGGTGACATACTGCATCCACACGGCCGCCGCTTCCTCGAACGACAGCGCCGCCGGATGCTTGACGACGAGGCGGGCGGGCACGTTGGCGACCTCGCCATAAGTGCCCCAGCGCGCGATATCGAGCGGGGGGATGACGCTGACGGCTTCGCCTTCCGCAAACCCGGTCACGTCCGCGCCGACCGTAACGACAGTGCCGGCAGCCTCATAGCCAAGGCGGCTCGGGAACTCGGCTTCCTGAAGGTAGGCATGGTTGCGGAACATCACCTCGGCGCGGTTTATGCCTATCGCCTTTACCGCGATCTGCACTTCGTCGGCCGCGGGCGCGGGGACGGCCACATCTTCAATCCTGAGGACGCTGGCGTCGCCATATTCGTGGATACGGACGATGCGGCTCATTGGAGATTCCTTGATTATTGAATGATCGTTCTGTAAGGGAGCGGACCACCAGTTTCAAGATATTATTTATCGATCGTTCCATATCGTGCACCAGAGATGACAGAGACGAAAGCCCGTCGCCGCGCAGGTCGCCCTCGTGTGTTCGACACTGACGCTGCGCTCGACAAGGCGGTGCGGCTGTTCTGGCAGCGCGGCTACGAGGCGACATCGATGGCCGATCTGGTGGCGGAGACTGGCGTCGCCGCTGCCAGTCTCTATGCAGCGTTTGACAACAAGGCGGGGCTGTTTGCGGCGGTGATCGAGCGCTACGCCGCGACGTTCAGCGTCCACCTCTATGCACCCATCAACGATCCGGCGTTGTCCACCTACGAGGCCGTCAAAGGCCTGCTGGAACGAGCGGCGTCATCATTCTCGGAACCTGGAACGCCGGCCGGCTGCTTCATGTATTCGGCAGCGGCAGCCGTTTCGCCGGCGTCCGCCGCCATCGAATGCCTGCTGCGCGACAAGCGCATCGCGGCGGAGGCCCTCCTGATCGAGCGTCTGCAACGCGGCGCCGCGCAGGGCGAGCTTGCGGCCAACACCGATCCGGCCGTGCTAGGCAAATTCATCAATACGGTCATGGAAGGCATGTCCGTTCAGGCGCGCGACGGCGCTACGATCGACGAACTGCTCTCCATTGCCAAAATGGCACTCGATCGATGGCCGGCCGCGATATGATCGTTACATGGTGGTCATCTGCCAATCCGCCTCCCGCGACCGAACAGTCGAACTCATCTCATTGGACGAAAGCACATGAAACACGTGACATTGCTCGGCGGGGAAGTGGTTCCTTCAATGGGTCAAGGCACCTGGAAGATGGGTGAACGTGCTGAGCGGCGATCCGATGAGATCGCCGCGCTACGCGCCGGTGTCGAGCTAGGCATGACGCTCATCGATACCGCTGAAATGTATGGCGATGGTGCGGCGGAAACGCTGATCTGCGAAGCGCTCGGCGATCGTCGCGACCAGTTGTTCCTCGTCAGCAAGGCGTATCCACAGAACGCATCGCGCTTCCGCCTTGCCGGTGCGTGCGAAGCGAGCCTGAAGCGGCTCGGCACCGATCGGCTCGACCTTTACCTGCTCCACTGGCGTGGATCGGTGCCGCTCGCTGAGACGATAGAGGCAATGGAGGCGCTGAAATCGGCAGGAAAGATTCGGCATTGGGGTGTCAGCAACCTCGATACCGACGATATGGACGAGCTTGTCGCTGCCGGCGGGGATGGCTGCGTGACCGATCAGATCCTATACAATCTCGTCCGTCGAGGCCCTGAGTTGGACTTGTTGCCGTGGCTCGCACAGCACAAAGTGCCAGTGATGGCGTATAGTCCCGTCGAGCAGGGACGCCTCTCAAGCCATCCCGCCCTCGACAAAGTAGCGGCCCAGGTTGGCGGAACCCCTGCGCAGGTCGCACTTGCCTGGACGTTGCGCCACGATGGCCTTATCGCCATCCCGAAAGCGAGTTCGATTGCACATGTGCGGGAGAACCGCGCTGCCGCAGATATCGTCCTCTCCGACGCCGACCTTGCGACACTCGATGCGACATTTCCCCGGCCAGCGGGCCGTCGCCCACTCGAAATGCTGTAGCGTCAGATGGCGACATCCTCTTTCAAAGCAACCGAACGCAAATCGGACCGCCTCGAGGCATTCATGGACGCGGTGCTGGCAATTGCCATCACCCTCCCGGTGACCGAACTACACGCACCAGAGCCGACTGACGGCGACCTGGCAGCGGCATACCTAAAGCTGGCACCGGAATATGCAGCCTACGCCCTTAGCGTGATCCTGATCGGCCTTTACTGGGCTTCCAGCCACTTCACCGGCAAGCTTCTGCAAAAAACCGATCATGGCTACAATCTGCTCAGCATCGGCTTTCTTGCTTCTGTCAGCATCACGCCATTTCCTGCCCGGCCGCTCATCGAGCATCTCGGCGGTGACGCGGAAAGCAAGACCGCCGTTTTAGCCTATCTGGGCGTGGCAGCGGCGCCGGCGACGTGGTGGTTCGTGCGTTGGGTCTATGCAACCGCGAGGGGGCTTTCAGACCCGCGCCTGACGAACGCCTACCTCAGGCGGACAACTCTCAAATTCGCCGTCGCTGCCGGAGCCTATTGGGCCGCGTTCGTCTTGGCATTCTGGAATTGGCGTGCTAGACTGATCGTCGCGGGGATTGTTACGTTGAGCTATATCGTTCCGCCAGCAAAGCCCAGCTACAAGCCAGGCCAAGAACCGGAGAATGGCTGAGACCGGCTATAGACCCGGCACGGCGGATGCTCACATCGGCTAATCAATCCAGGATCTTATCGATCATGATCGGCAGGGACCGCACCCGCTTACCGGTCGCGTGATAGATCGCGTTAGCAATCGCGGCAGCGGTGCCGACGATGCCTATTTCGCCAAGGCCTTTGACCCCGAGCGGGGTCACTTCGGAATCGGGTTCATCGACGAAGATCACCTGGATATCGTGAATGTCGGCATGCACGGGCACATGGTATTCGCCGAAGTTGTGGTTCATCCAGCGACCCAGCCGGTGATCGGGGAAGGTCTCCTCGTGAAGTGCCATGCCGATGCCCATCACCACGCCGCCGAGAATCTGGCTGCGCGCCGTCTTCGGGTTGATGATGCGGCCTGCGGCGACCGCATCGACAATGCGTGTGACCCGCACCACGCCCAGTTCCTCGTCCACCTTCACCTCCGCGAAGATCGCGCTGTGGGTGTTCTTGGATTTGTGCAGACCCTTCCACATGTCGCCGAACCCGGGCGCAGCGGTTGCTTCCTCTTCGATCGCCGTCAGGTCAGCGGCACGCATCGCATCGCCGAACGGCACCCGGACCGTCGGCGTGTCCTTGAGCACCAGACAGCCGTCCTCGAACAGCACGTCGTCTATCTTCGCGTCGCCCAGCGGTTCACCAGCGATCTTGCCGGCCGCCTTCAGGAGCTTCTTGCCGACCGCCTGGCAAGCGAGCTGCACCGCCGCACCGGTCGATGCCGCCCCCCACGACCCGCCTTCGACTGGAGCGGTCGGCAGGTCGGAGTCGCCCAGCTTGGCGGTGATCTGCTCGGGCGGCAGGCCGAGCGTCTCTGCGGCGACCAAGGTCATCACCGTGTAGCTGCCGGTGCCGATGTCCGAAGTCGCACATGCTACTTCCAGATGGCCGTCGGCCGTGAGTTTGGCGCTGGCGGACGTCTTGGAGAATTGTGCGTCCCACATGCCGGTCGCGCAGCCCCAGCCGATCAGCTCGTTGCCTTCGCGCATCGACCGCGGTTCGGCCGACCGCTCACTCCATTTGAATGCCTCGGCCCCCTCGCGGAACGCCTCCCGCAGCGCCTTGCTGGTGTAGGGCGTGCCGTTCATTGCATCGATGGGTGAGTAATTGATGAGCCGAAACTCGAGCGGGTCGACCTTGGCGGCATAGGCCATCTCGTCGATCGCGATCTCGAACAGCGTCATGCCGGTTGCCGCCCCCGGCGCGCGCATGTCTGCTGATGTCGGTGTGTCGATCTGAGCGACGGTGTATTCAGCGTCGGCGTTCGGGCAGTCGTAGTTCATCAGCCCCCAGGTGACGACATTCTCCATATTGTCCTCGTAACGCGAGGTGGAGGTGGTCGCCGCGTTCCGGATCGCGGTGAGCTTGCCGGTCGTCTCCGCGCCCAAGGCAATACTTTGAACCGCCTGCGGGCGGTAGGCGTGGCTGAACATCTGCTGGCGTGTCATCGTCACCCGCACGGAGCGTTCAAGCATCTTTGCGGCGAGCACCGCGAGAAACACCTGATGCTGCGGTCGGAGTCCGGAGCCGAAGGCGCCGCCGACATAGGGGTTGAGCACGCGTACCTTCTTTTTCGAAAAGCCGAAGACGCTGGCAAGGTAGGCATGCACCCCCTGCGAACCTTGGGTCTTATCCCACACGGTGATGCTGCCGTCGCCGTGCCATTCGACAGTGGAGCCGAACATCTCCATGGGATTGTGGTGTTCCGGCGCGAGCCGGTAGTCGCCGGCCACCTTGAGCGGGGCGTCCGCAAACGCCTGCGCCGCGTCTCCGCGATTTTTCGCTGCCATATAGCCGCTGCGCTTTTTCTTCGGCACGTACTTATCGCCGACCGCAACCTCGAAGTCGGTATTGTGCGCCTCCGCCTCGTAGGCGACCTTGATCAGGCTGGCGGCGAAGCGCGCTGCCTCGAACGTCTCGGCCATCACCAGCGCTATCGGTTGCTGGCTGAAATGGATGCGGTCATCGTAAAGCGGACGGAACGGCGAGCCAGGAATCTTCATCTCGTCCTGGTAGCTGTGGTCGGTCCAGGCAACGTGCGGCCGGTTGAGGTGGGTGATAACCTCGACGACGCCGGGCACAGCGCGCGCGACTTCCTCATCGATGCTGACGATCCGCCCTTTGGCGATCGCGGCCTCGACGATGTAGCCGTATAGCAAGTTCGCCACCGGATGCTCGGCGGCATAGCGCGCCGTGCCGGTGACCTTCTCGACGCCATCGACCCGGTTGATCGCGCTGCCGATTCCGATTTTCGCTGCGGTAGCCATGATGTCTGTTCCTTAAGCGACGCGCTTGTCGGTCTGCGATTGTGGGGTGGCCTCGGAGGCCTGCTTAAGCGCACGGACGATGCCCTTTCGCGCGAGCGGGATCTTGAAGTCATTCTCCCCCTGCCCGACAGCGCCGGCGAGCAGGGCGTCGGCGAAGGCGCCGAATGCCTGCGGCGACGGCTGCTGGCCCTTCAGCAGCTTCTCGGCTTCCGTGCTGCGCCATGGCTTGTGTGCGACACCGCCGAGCGCCACCCGCGCTTCAGCGATCGTGCCGCCTTCGACCCGCATCGCGACGGCTATCGACACCAGCGCAAAGGCGTAGGACAATCGATCGCGCAGCTTCAGGTAGGTGTAGTTCTGGGTGAAATCCTCGGCCGGCAGGTCGATGCCCGTCACCAATTCGCCGGGCTTCAGCGTATTGTCGCGCCACGGCTCCTCGCCGGGTAGCCGATGATAATCGGCGATCGGGATAGCGCGGTCGCCGTCCGGGCCGGTCACCTGGACGATTGCGTCGAGGACCGCCAGCGCCACGCACATGTCCGACGGGTGCGTAGCGATACACTGGTCGCTCGCGCCCAGGATGGCGTGAATGCGATTGACCCCGCCGATCGCGCCACAGCCGGAGCCCGGCTCGCGCTTGTTACAGGGCGTGGCGACGTCGTAGAAATAATAGCAGCGCGTGCGCTGGTTGAGGTTGCCGCCGTTGGTCGCGGCATTGCGCAGCTGGGGGCTGGCGCCGGCGAGGATCGCCGAGGACAGCAAGGGATAGCGTTGCTCGACCCGCGCGTCCCACGCAGTGTTGGAGTTCGGCACAAGCGCGCCCAGCCGCAGCCCGCCACCGTCCAGCTCCTCGATCGCGTCCAACGGCAGGTGGTTGATGTCGATTACCGTCGTCGGTTGATCGACGTTCTCCTTCATGAGATCGATCAGGTTCGTTCCACCTGCGAGGTAGCGGACCTGCTCGCCGGCACCCGCCTGCACCGCTTCGGCGACGCTGGTCGGGCGGGCATAGTCGAAGCGGTTCATGCCTTTTCTCCGATCACCTCGAGCACCGCATCGACGATGTTCGAATAGGCGCCGCACCGGCACAGGTTGCCGCTCATCAGCTCGCGGACCTCGTCGCGTGTCCTGGCCTTGCCTTCGTTGATGAGGCCCTGCGCCGAGCAGATCTGGCCAGGGGTGCAATAGCCGCACTGGAACGCGTCGTGGTCGCAGAAGGCGGATTGCAGCGGATGGAGGTCGCCAGGCTGGCCCAACCCCTCGATCGTCGTGATGTCCGCCCCGTCCAGCGTCACAGCCAACTTGAGGCACGAGTTAATGCGGCGCCCGTCGACCAGCACGGTGCATGCTCCGCACTGACCGTGGTCGCAGCCCTTCTTTGTGCCGATCAGGTCTTCGCCTTCTCGCAGCAGGTCGAGCAACGTCGTCCAGGGCTCAATCGCGCGGGTGCGCGTCTCGCCGTTAATCGTCAGCGTGGTTTCCACCATGCCGATCGGCACGGCGGCGTATGTGGCGGAGTTGACGGCTGTCGGCATGATCGGCGCCTTCATGTTTTGCGTTAGGCCGGGATGGCGGTGATGTCGGCGGTGTTTTCCTCGGCAACCCCGTTCTCGCGGTGGCGAAAGGCGGACAGCGCACGATACACCTGCAACCGCGCCCGCATCACCGATCCGAGCGGCCGATGCGCGGCCAGGCTATGCGCGGGACGAAAGGTCATCACCTCGTCGAAGTAGCGCACGCGCGCCGGGCTATAGGCTTCCTGCGCAGGAATGCGGATCGTGGCGACAGTGCGGTACTGACTGTCCTGCGATGGCCACTCGACCGAGGCGTCCTCGATCGGCTGCGTCTCCGCGTTCGCCCAGAGTTGGACCTTCAGCTCGAACACCGCATCATGGTCACGGAAGTAATCGGTCGCGGCATGGCGGAACCCATCCTCATCCTCGTGCGGGTCGAGCTGCCACTCACCGAGAGCATCCTGGGCCTGCGATGCCGGCACGGCGCCGAGCTTGGCGACGTAGTCGCCGTAGCGCAGCGGGGCCTGGCTGAAATAGTCGTCGCCGATCGGATGGCTGAACGGATGGCCGAAGAAGTCCGCCTTGGCATAAGCGGTGTTGAACAGGCCTAGCACCTTGTTGAAGTCGCGCGCCACCGACGACACCGCGCTCTTGACGCCTTCGGGCATCGGGGTCGCCGCCCCGATCTTCTTCGCGTCCCTCAGGAAGCCGCTTGCCGTACCGGATGGAAAGGTGCGCCCCGTGGCAAGGACAAAATCCTGGGTCGGCGCGTCATGCCCGGGGAGCTTCTCGCCCTCGACGCCGAACACCTTGATCGCCATACCGCAGTGTGTCGACACGCGATCGCTCAGCGTCTCGCCTGGGCCCTGTGCAAAGCGGATCGCGACGTCATAGCTGCCCGGCTCGGCGAACAGCCCCCGCGCCAGCTCCGGCGGAAGGTCGTCGGCAATCGTCAGCGTGCCGACGACGCAGGCCGAGCTCTTGGCATGGCTGGCGCGCACGGCATGCTGCTCGCGCTTCTCGACTACCTCGCTCTGCTGGGTCATCCCTGGATGATGCCGTCGATCGTCGCCTGCTCGTCTGGTTCGAGCGTCTCGATGTCGTCGCGGTACAGCAGGTAGGACATGGCGATCCTCAACGGGTAGGAGCGAACGAGAACAGCTCGGTGCGGATCGACGGCGGGGCACCCGGCGTGAACCACTGCGTGTCCTGAATGTGGCTCGCGGTGACGTAGATCGTCCCGTCGGGACCTTCGGCGAACGTATCGGGCCAGCGCAGCCGTTTGTCGGTCAGGACAATCTCGGTGGACGTCCCGGCGAGCCGCCTGATCGAGTAATCGGTCGGCGAGGTGATGTAGAGGGTGCCCGCCTTGCTCATCCACAGGCCGTCGGCGACGGCAGTGGTAGCGACTGTCTTCACCGCGGCGGCGCGGTCGCGCTCGCTGACGTCGGGGCGCAGCTTTTCGGTTGCGATCGAATAGAGCGTCTTCCCGGTCAGCGCCTGCCAGTAGAGCGTCTTCCCGTCATTCGAGATCGCGATGCCGTCGGACGCGAACGCAGGCTGCCGCCCATCGGGGCGAACAAGCGGCTTGCCCTCGATGGCGACGGTGACGCTCTTGTCGATTTGGGTCGACGGATGGCCATCAAGCGCTCGGAAGCTCTTTCCGTCGTCCAAGTCGACGACGATGATTGCGCCGCGCGTGCCGCTGTCGGTGATGTAGCCGGTCCGGCCATCGGGCGAGAACCGAATATCGTTGAGGTAGGTGCCCTGCAACGCAACGTCGCCAGGCACCGCGATGACCTTGGTCACCTTGTTCGTCTTCAGGTCGATGCGGACGAGCTTCGGCGCGCCCTCCAGGATCTTCTCGTTGCCGGGCGCGCCGGGATCGAGCACCCAGAGATTGCCGTGGCCATCGGGAACGATCGACTGGACGCAGACAAAGTAGTCGCCAACCGGCATTTCGTTTGCCCTGGCGTTGCGCCAGCTGTTCCACTTGGCATCGGGATAGGGCCGGAGCGATCCGTCGGGCATCACCTCGGCAACCGAGATCGGCGCGTCGTCGGTCCAGCGCGGGAAGTTGACGAAGCGGCGCCCGTCAGCCGAGACGGCGACGCCGGTAGCCTGGTGGTCGAAGCGTGCCACCTGCGTTAGCGCGGCGCTGCGTCCCGTCTGGGCATAAGCTGCTCCCGCCAGCGCTATCGTGAAGGCTCCTAGCCCGATCAGAACACCGCTTTTCCGCATCTGTCCGCTCCTGTTCACCGGACGCAACGCGCGACGGTTCACTCGTCAACGACCGTGGCCCATGCTTAGATCCAGGAAAACCAAACAAAACAAAACAGGTTAGACAGCGTCTCCACGACCGGGAGCCTCAGAAGCCCCGTGCCGCAGCTGAAGTCACAACCGAACGGTTTTGACCTTCAACAAACCACCGGGGCTGTTGAAAAAGGCCGAGTGATCCGATCGCGCTCCTGACGGGTTCCCTGCTTCGACACATCGGGAGCAGCGGCCATGATGGGTGAGCAACAGCGAGGCGGCAAGGCCGCAAGTTGGCGGGCGCTGGGAGCGATGATCCCCGCCGATCACATCCTACGCAGGATAGACGGGCTGATCGACCTGGGCGAACTGCGCGATGCGCTCGCCCCGCACTACAGTCACCGTGGGCGTCCCTCGATCGCGCCCGAATTGCTGGTTCGCATGGCGATGATCGCTCGCCTCTATGGCATCACGTCGGAGCGCCGGCTGTGCGAGGAAGTCCGCTTCAACCTCGCCTACCGCTGGTTCTGCCGATTGCCGCTCGATGCGCCCGTGCCGCACCACTCAACGTTCAGCAAGAACCGGCATGGCCGCTTCCGCGATGCCGGCATCTTTCGCATCCTGTTCGAGCAGACGGTGCGGCGCTGCGCCAACGCGGGGCTGATTGCCCACAAGGATGCCGCAATTGACGCGTCGTTCGTCGCCGCTGATGCAAGCTGGCAGCGCAAGATGCGGGACGCCGACATGGCCGCGCCCCGGCTTCCCCGCCCGGTTTGTGAATGGCTGGCGGATCAGGCCAATGCTCCACCGCAGGATTATGGCGTACCGCGTGGCAAGCCGGCCGAGGTGTCACGCACCGATCCGGCGTCGGCGTGGTCGGCGCGCACGGCGCGGGGGCGGTTCGGCTATGCCTTCAATGTGCTGATCGACACGCCGGGAGGGGTGGCGATCGATGTGGAGGCCAGTCCCGCCCGCTTCGCAGCGGAAGTCGATGCGGGGCGGACCATGCTGGCACGGGCCGACGATCGGTTCGGCTACCGGCCAAAGCGTGTCGCGGCCGA
>NZ_JBIQEU010000023.1:0-32050 GCF_045369765.1 Sphingomonas olei | reverse complement strand
GCCAGCGCCTGCGCGCGCCGCTCGACCCAGGCTGGCCAGTCGGCCGCCGGCACCGGCACGGCAAGGCCCAGCGGCGCGAGGAGCGCGGCCCATTCCGCCTCCTGCGCTGCGCGATCCTGCTCCGCCCGCGCGATCCGCGCCAGCGCCGCATCGCGCAGCGCCACCGCCAGGTCGCGCGCCGCCACCGCCGCGGCATGATCCGCCATCCGCGCCGCCTGTGCATTGCGCCGGTCGGCCAGCGCGTCGGCCTGCGTCACTGCCGCGCGCATCGCCTCGGCCGCCACGCCCTTCCCCGCCAGCAGATCCGCGACCAGCGCATCGCGCGCCGCACGCGCCGCCTGGATCGCCTCGGCGGTGGGCAGATCCTCCCCCGCCGCCAGCGCCGCGATCCGGCCCTCGGCGCGGATCCGCTCCGCCTCCTGCGCATCGCCCTCGCGCCGCGCCTGCACCGCCTGGTCGCGCGCCTCGGCGATGCCGTGCGCGATCGCTGCGACCGTCGAGGGCGCGGGCAAGGCCATCGCCGCCAATGCCTCCGCCGGCCCCTGCCACGGTGCCAGCAACGCCAGTTGCTCCGCCGCCCGCCCGAGCCGCCGGGCATGATCCGCCGCCGCACGCTTCTGCTCGCCCGCCGCGTCGGTCGGCAGCGTCGCCAGCGCCGCCTCCAGCCGCGCGGTATCGACCGGGGCGGGCTGCGCCGCCAGGTCGCGCGTCAACGCCGCCACCCGCCGCGACAGGTCCGCACGCCGCTTGGCCGCCTCGCTCGCCGCCGCCGCCGCCTCGCGCCGTTCCTGCAGATACGCCGCCGCGCGCCTGCGCCACACCGCGCCCGGCAGCGGCGCGTCGGGCGCCAGCCCCGCCTCCGCGCGTGCGCTCGCCAGCCGCGCGTCGATCTCCTCACGCCGCGCCAACCGGCGGTGGAGGTCGCCCGCCGCTTTCTCGATCACCGGCCGGCGTTCCTCCAGCGCGGCGATCCGCGTGTCCAGCGCCAGCACATCGCCCGCCACCGCAATCCCGCCGATCGCCTGCGCCACCCGGTCGAGGTCGCCCTGAAGCTGCATTTCCAGCGCCTCGGCCGTCCGCCGGTCGCCCCGCGCCCGCGCCAGCGTGTCGCCCGCATCCGCCGGCAGGTCGGGCATCGGCCCCAGCGCCGCCAGCGCCGCCTCCGCGCTCGCGCGCCGGCTCAGCGGTGCGCGCGCGCGGCGGATGCGGTCGAGCCGCGTCTCCTCGCGCGTCAGCGCGTCATTCTCGGCCAGCAGCGCGGCGCGGCGTTCCTCCGCCGCCGCGCGCCGCTGCTTCTCCTCGCCCCAGTCGCGTTCGCCGATGCTCGCCTCGCGCACCCGCTTCAGCGCCTCGGCGCGCTCCGCCATCAGCTTGTTGACGACGGGCTTCGACGCGCTCGGCTTGAACAGCTCGGCCGCCTCGCCGCTCAGCGCATCCAGCACCTGCCCGATCCCGGCGATCCCGGTCCCCGCCTCCAGCGTGATCTGCGCCGCATCGTCGCGCCCGCGCAGGATCGCCTCGCCGCCGTCGCGCAGCCGTTGGTGGTCCAGCCCGAACATCCGCTCAAACGCCGTCCGGTCGACCCCCGCCAGCAACGGCGCCAGCACGTCGCCGGGCAGCGCCGCGCCGGTCGCGGGATGAAGCAGCGTATCCTTGTTGCCCTTGCGCCGTACCGCCTCGATCGTGCGCCCCTCCGCCTCGATCAGCCCACGGATGCGCAAATCGCCATAGCCGAACCGCCAGCCTTGCGCGGTCTGCCCGGCAATCCCGAACAGGAAATCGCCGATCGCATGCAGCGTGGTCGATTTCCCCGCCTCGTTCGGCCCGACGATCAGGTGAAGGTCGCCCTCCCCCGCGCCTTCCCCGAAATCGAGCAGACGGTCGGCAAAACCGCCGTAGCGGATCAGTTCGATCTGCCGGAAGCGCATCAATCCTCCCCCTCGCCCAGCCGCGCCGCCACCGCCGCACGCGCCGCGCCCAGCAGCGCCGCCGAATCTCCCGCGCGCGCCGCCGTCACCAGCGGCGCAATGTCCGCGTCGCCGACATCGGCGGGCAGCTTCGCCACCAGCGGCGCGGTCGCCGCCGCCACCGCGCGTGCGCAATCGGGATCGTTCAGCGCCTCCTCCAGCAATTGCACCAGCTCGGGCGGCAGCCCCATCGGCACCGTGTCGTCGGTCGCCAGCCGCACCTTCTCGATCCACAAGTCGCCCGATACGCCCGCCGCGGTCGCGCGCACCTCGCCTTCCGCCCAGGCCGGATCGGCGCGCATCCGCCGCCCCACCGCGCCGTCCGCCATCACCGTCACCCGCGCCGCCAGCGGGCGCCCGTCCGCCTCGCGCACGCTGCTGGCGAGCAGCCGCCGGATCTCGCCTAGCGCCTCGGCATAATCGCCCGCCCCGCGCACATCGGCCGCCACCTGTGCCCAGCGCGCTTCGTCGCACGCGCGATGCTCCATCGATCGCACCGCCCCGTCGGCGACGCGCACCAGCATCGCTCCCTTGGCGCCCGTCTCCCGCACGTTGCGCCCCTGGGTGTTGCCCGGAAACACGATATGCGGATGCTCGGATCGGATCGCCGGCTCATGCACATGGCCAAGCGCCCAATAATCATGCCCCGCCGCCTGCAATTCGCCCAGCGAGCAGGGCGCGTAATTGGCATGGCCGTCATGCCCGTCCAGCGCAGTGTGAAGCGCGGCGATGTTGAACATGCCCCGCTCCGGCGGGCGGTATGTCGCGGCGATATTCTCCGTCGTCGCCGCCTCGCGATAGCTTCGCCCGTGGATCGCCACGCCCAGATCGTCGAAGCGCACCGTCTCGCACTGCCGGTTGCTCAGCAGGAACACCCCCTCGGGCGGGGTGAAATGCCGCGACACCCGGCTTTCCGCATCGTGATTGCCGAACAGCACCACCGCGCGGATCCCGGCGCGCGTCAGCCGCGCCAGCTCGCGGATCGCGAACTGCCCGGTCGCCTGGTCTTTCCACGTCCCGTCATACAGGTCGCCCGCGATCACCACGAACCGCGCTTCCTCGGCGATGGCAAGGTCCACCACGTTGGAGAATGCCCGCCGCGTCGCCCCGCGCACCAGCTCGGAAAAGGCCTCGTCCTTGCGGCTCAGCCCCGCCAGCGGGCTGTCGAGGTGAATGTCGGCCGCATGGATGAAGGTGAAATCGGTCATTCGGCACATCCCATCAGCGCAGCAGCCGCTCTTCCAGCAGCTGGGTGAAATCGCGCCGCCCGTGCGCGATCAGCACGATCACGACCCGCCGGTCGAACAGGCGATAGACGATGCGATAGGGCGCGGCGATGATTTGGCGGAACTCACGCATCCCCAGCGGCTCCAGCTCGGGCAGCATTGCGCCGCGCAGCGGGAACGTCTCCAGCCGCTCGATCCGCTCCAACAACTGGTCGAGGAAGCGGTCCGCCGCCGCGTCGCCCCCCTGCCCCGCAATCCAGCCATGGATCGCCGCCAGGTCCCCTTCTGCGCCCTGCGTCAGTTCGACGTCGTAGCGCTCGCTCACGCCGCCGGGTCGCGCCGCTGCCGCAACCGCTCGATCGCCGCGCGCGCCGGCACCGTCCGCCCCGCCGCCACGTCCTGCGCGCCCAGCGCCATCAGCTTCAGCAGCGCCATCGTCTGGCGCGTCTGCTCATAGCTGGCGACATCCTGAAGCACCGCCTTGGCCTCGCCATTCTGGGTGATGATCACTGGCTCGCCCCCCTCCCCGATGCTGCGCAGCAGCTCGGCGGCATTGGCCTTCAGATAGCTGACGGGCTTGATCTGCTCTGCTAGCGACATGGCACCTATCCTTATTCGGTCCGAATATGGTCCGCCCGCGCGCCAGCTGCAAGCGTGCCGAAGCATCCTTCCGCATATTTGTTGCACAATTGAAGTAATTTGTGGCACACATCGCAGCACAAGCTTCAATTGCGCGCCGGGGTGACTTCATGAATGCAATCACCAGCCAGATCGGCGATCTCGCCGATGCTGGCGAGCGGATGATCGAGCGGCTTCGGCGCAAGGCGTTCCTGCCGGAAAGCCGCAAGGGGCTCAACGTGCGCTTCGGGATTGCGGAGGCCGCCGCGCTGCTCGGCTGCTCGACCAATCGCATCCGCATGGCGGAGGACGACGGCCGCCTCCCCCCGCCCCCGGCCAGCGAAAAGGGCCGCCGCCTCGGCTATTCGGTCGAGGAACTGCTGCACATGCGCCAGGTGCTCGGCGCCTCCCCGGCGCGCGCGCCGCTCGACATGCCGGCGATCATCGCGGTGCAGAATTTCAAGGGCGGCGTCGGCAAGTCCACCGTCACCACGCACCTCGCGCATTATTTCGCGGTGCAGGGCTATCGCGTGCTGGTGGTCGATTGCGACAGCCAGGCGACCACGACGACGTTGTTCGGCTTCAACCCGCATTTCAACATCACCCGCGAAGAAACGCTCTACCCCTATCTGTCGATCGATCCGACCCAGGCGGATCTCGGCTATGCGGTGAAGCGCACGCCCTGGCCGAACGTCGATCTCATCCCCTCGAACCTCGAATTGTTCGACGTGGAATATGAGCTGGCGGCCGCCGGCTCGGACGGCCAATCGGTTCTCGCGGCGCGTTTTCGCAAGCTGAAACAGGGGCTTATCGATCTGGCGGCACATTATGACGTGGTCATCCTCGATCCGCCGCCCGCGCTCGGCACGATCAGCCTCGCGGTGATGCAGGCGGCCAATGCGCTGCTCGTGCCGCTTGCCGCCACCACCCCCGATTTCTGCTCGACGGTGCAATTCCTGTCGATGATGGATCAGGTGCTGCGCCAGCTGGAAAGCGCGGGCATTGCGGTCGATTACAGCTTCGTCCGGCTGATCTGCTCGAAGTTCGATTCGAACGATCCCAGCCACGCGATGGTCCGCGCGATCATGGAGCAGAGCTTCGGCCCTGCCCTCCTCCCCGTGCCGATCCTCGACAGCGCCGAAATCAGCCACGCCGCGCTGCGCATGATGACCGTCTATGAGCTGGAACGCCCAATCGGCACGCCCAAGACGCACAAGCGCTGCCGCGCCAACCTTGACGAGGCGATGGGGCAGATCGAGCAGCTCGTCCGCCAGGGCTGGGGCCGCGTCGCCCCGGCGCGTGAGGAGGATGTGATCCATGCCGCGGCCTGACCCGGCACCCTCGGTGGCGCACGCGGCAGGGGCTTTCCTACTTTTCAATGTTCACATTATGTTCCGCGCGATGGAGGCACGGCATGGCGCGTAAGCAATCGGATTATCTCGCAGGGCTGCTCGCCGACGACGAACCGCCGGTGATCCCTGCCCCGGTCGCGGACGTGATCCCGGACGCTGCCCCGGCATCTGTCCCCTCCCCCGCGGCGGCCTCTCCCGTGGCACCGCCCGCCCCTGCGCCGGCACGGCGCGAGCGGCTGCGCGGCACCACCTTGCTCGGCCGCGAATCGGCCCTGGCGCGCGTCGCCAGCGGTGAGGTGCGGCAGGTCACGCAATTGCTGCTCGATCCCGCGCGCGTGCGGATCTGGCCCGGCAATGCGCGTTCCTACGCGCATCTCACCGAAGAGGGCTGCCGCGAACTGATCGACTCGATCATTGCCGAGGGCGGGCAGAAGGTGCCAGCCGTCGTCCGCCGCGTGGAGGGCGATCCCGATTACGATTATGAGGTGATCGCCGGCACCCGGCGGCACTGGTCGATCTCGTGGCTGCGGGCCCATTCCTACCCCGACATGGTGTTCGTCGCGCAGGTCGCGGTGCTTGATGACGAGGCCGCCTTCCGCCTCGCCGACCTCGAGAACCGCGCCCGCAAGGACGTCTCCGACCTCGAACGCGCGCGCAATTATGCCGCCGCGCTCAGGAGCCATTACGACAATCACCTGACGCGCATGGCCGAACGGCTGAAGCTCTCCAAGGGCTGGCTGTCGAAGATGCTGAAGGTCGCCGCCCTCCCCGACACGGTGATCGCTGCCTTCGCCTCCCCCGCCGACGTGCAGCTCAAGCCGGCCTACACGCTGGCGCAGGCACTCGACGACAAGAGCGCAGCGCCTGCCATCCTCGCCAAGGCGAAGGCGATGGCGCGGGAACAGAAATCGCGCCAGGAACAGGGGCTTGGTTCGTGGAGTGCCGCGGACGTGGTACGCCAGCTGCTCGATGCGCCGCGGCTGGCGGGCGCGGGCGGGGCGGGGGAGCGCCCGTGGGTGTGGACCACCCCGCACGGCCGCCCTGCCCTGTCGATCCAGGCCGCCAACCGCCAGGGCGTGACGATCCGGCTTCATGCGGGCTCCGGCGCCGACGCGGACGAACTCGCCGATGCGCTGCGCCGCGCACTCGCCCATCTGGAGGCGCAGGGCCAGGGTCTGCAGCGTTGACCCACGCTTTTACCCCCTCACACGCATCAACTTCACGAACTTTGCCCGTCGCGGCGGGTGTTTCCCCGGGGAAACACCCGCGCGTTTCCCCATCCCCGCTCCCGGCCGCGCCCTTCCTGTTTCCCCGGGGAAACACCCAGTGACGCGCGCCAGCCGCGAGGCGGTGCCCGAACAATTCGACCTTTTCCTCCCCTATCTCGCCGATTTGCCGTTGCGCGATCAGCGCGAGATGATGGAGCGCCCCTTCTTCAGCCTCGCCAAGTCGAAACGGGTGAAACCGATCGACTATCGCAGCCCCGACGGGAAGCTGTGGGTCCATGTCTCGGCCAACCCCGATTACGGCATGGCGACGATCTGGGACGCCGATATCCTGATCTATTGCGCCAGCGTGCTCGCCGACATGGCGCGCCGCGGCGTCAACGACGTCCCGCGCAAGCTGCACCTGATGCCCTACGACCTGCTGCGCGCGATCGGACGCCCCACCACGGGCCGCGCCTATGAGCTGCTCGGCCAGGCGCTGGACCGGCTCGTCGCCACCACAATCAAGACCAACATCCGCGCCGAGAACCGCCGCGAGGCGACGTTCAGCTGGCTCGACGGCTGGACCCAGCTCGTCGACGAAAAGACCGAACGGTCGCGCGGCATGACGATCGAGCTCTCCAACTGGTTCTGGGAGGGCGTGATGATGACGGGCGGGGTGCTCAGCATCGACCGCGCCTATTTCGATCTCACCGGCGGGCGCGAACGCTGGCTCTACAAGGTCGCGCGCAAGCACGCGGGCGGGGCAGGCGAGGCGGGTTTCGCGATATCCATGCCCACATTGTTCGAGAAATCGGGCGCCGAGGGCCAGTATCGCCGCTTCAAGTTCGAAATCGCCAAGATCGCCGAGAAGGACCCCCTGCCCGGCTATACGCTCGCGATCGAGCAGCCGGCCGGCAAGCGCGAGCCGAACCTGCGCATGCGCCGCCGCCCCGATGGCGCCGCGGCTGACGCGGCACCCAAGTCTGCGAGCAAGCGCACGACCTCAAAGACGCCCGCAGAGCCCCGTTTCCCCGGGGAAACACCCGCTGCTGCCCCCGCCACGCCCGCGCAGCCGCCGCTCCCGGCCCTGTCGCGTGGCCCCGCCCCCTCGCCCGAGCGCACCGCAGAGCTGTCCGAAATGGCATCGATGATCCGCCGCTCGGTCAGCCGATCGGTCAAGAGCCTGGCGACGCGCGCCACCGCCGGCGACCTCACCGACGCGACGCTCGACACGCTCCGCGCCGAATATCCCGGCTGGGACTATCAGGCGCTCCATGCAGAGTTTCGCCAGTGGATCGACGCCGATCCCGCGCGCACCCCGGTCAACTACCAGAACGCGTTCATCGGCTTCGTCAAACGCTGGGACGACAAGCACCGCCACGAACTCGGCCGGTGACGACAGGGGAGGGGGGCCACCCGCTCATGCGCCCCGAAAACCTCCCCGCCACGCATCGCCCCCCGCATCGCGCACCACCTCTCAGGCCAGGTCGCGCAGACATCCAACGCAAGCCGGGGCAGGGAAGGCAGCACCGACAAAACACCCTCGCGTCCCGCCGATCCGTTCCCGAAGTGTCGGGTCAACGCCGCCGCCCAGACATCTCCACCGCGCCGCGCCGGAGATTTGAACGTCGATCCGGCCACCCACTCCGATTTCGATTCAATTCCCCGCCGCAAACAGGCCCACGATCACGTCCTTCGACACTCCGGGAACATCCCTCGCACCTTCAGGAACCATCAACCGACACTTCAGGAACGCCATCCTCGCACCTTCAGGAACACAGCGACGACACTCCGGGAACAGCGCCCCTCCAGAAAGTACGTGATATCAGTGGTTTGGCGGCCCGTCGCAGCCGCCTAACTCTCTAACCCTAAGATAAACCGTCTAACCTGGAAGGCGATGTGAAATCCTTTGGATTGGAAGAGGGAATTCACCGCGCGCGCCACCGTCCCGCCGCACCACCCTCAGCCTTGCGTCACGGGTGACACTCTGCCGTCACCCCGCGTTCCACAGGCCAGCCCGCCAAGTCGAGAAGCGCCGCCCCCCGCGGAGCCCAACAAACGTCAGCCATGACACTCTGCCCAGGCCCGTTCTGGCAAAGTGTCACCCGCGACAAAGACGACACGCCGACGCACAAGGGGGATTCACCTTGTGTTCGCACTGTGCTTGATTCGCCGCATGAGCAGCAGCACCCTCGATCTCGGTTCGATCCTCGCCACGCTGACCGCCGCCTCGCGCCGTCCGCGCTACGCCTTCCTCGTCCTCGGGCTGATCGCGGAGGCCGCCCGTGCCGACGGCCGTGCCGGTCCCTGGATCCGCACGCGCACTCAGGGGCCGGAAGGAGAGGGGGAGCGGGTCGCCCTGCGCGACTGGCTCGCGCGGCAGCTCGCCCCGCTCGCCGCGAACGACCGCCGCCGCGCCACGCTCCGGGCCAAGGTCGCCGCCCGCATCGCGACACAGGACGCTGCGGTGATCGACGCTGCCGTGGCGGAGGAGGCGATGGCGATCGGCCGCGCCAATGTCAGCCGAGCCGTCTCCGATCTGGTCCGCGCCGGCCTCGTCCGCCGCCACTATGCCGGTCGCATCACCGATCACGTCCACCGCGGCGGTCGCCGTATGGCGGTCTATGCCGTCGAACCCCCGGTCCTGAACGCCATCCGCTCCCGCCCGACCCTAGTGTAAGGGGAGGGGGCACCCCGCCTGTATCAACACGCTCCCCGGGCAATGAACCGGCGCGGTCACGCTCCTTGATCCAGATCAGCCATAGAAGATCCGATCTCGCAACAAGACACGGCTATAGTATCGCACTGGCATAAGCATTGCGATCTGGCTGGACAGCAACGGCGCGCGTCAGGCATGGCTAGGGCGGGGGAATGTCATGACCAGTCTGTCTGTTGCACGATGGCGAATCCGGCTGCCGGAAACACTGCCGCGGCTGACCGGCACGGGGCTGCGTATCTTCAGCATCATCTGGGCCGTGATCATTGCGGCAGCATTGATCGCCACCGCCTACGGAACATGGCAGAGCTTCTAACCATTCCCCTATCGCTGGCTCAATTACGGCCTCAGCGCGTCGTCATCGGGCGATGAGATTCTCCTTGTCACGGGACGACAGGCGCAACAGTCCGGGATCCGCACGGGCGACACGATCCTCGCCATCGATGGTTACCCCATGCGCGGCCTCGATCTCGCCGAATACCAACGCCGGTTGCTCGACCGGCCCGAAGGCACCGTCATTGCGCTGACCCTGCGCAATGCAAAGGGGGAGGTGCGCACCCATCGCCTGACCCGTGCGGCCAGCAACACGCGGGAGGTGGAGAAGGTGCGCCTGCTCCAGAGCGTCAGCGAAACGGTGGCCGCCATCGCCTTTCTCCTCGCCGCGATCCTCCTCTTCCGCCGCCGCCGCGAACCGGTGCCCGCGCTGCTCGCCCTCGCCTTTGCGACCGTCGCCTCGACCGCCAACACGCCAGTCGCCCTCAGCCTGAACATGCCGATCCTCAGCGAGGGGCTGGGTTCGCTCAGCCTGGCGCTGCTGCTCATTGGCCTGGCCGGCTTTCCCGATGGTCGTATCGGGTCGGCGCGGTCCTGGACAATCGTCGGCCTGAGCCTGCTTTACCCCTTGGCGGTGATCGCACGGATCGGGCCGTGGATCGTCATGCCCTATGTGTTGTCGCTATGCGCCGTCGTGCTGGTGCGGATGGCGCTGCGCTACCGCCAGATGCCGGCAGGCATCATGCGGCAGCAGGTCCGCTGGGGCTTTTTCGGGCTCGCCACGGGCACCTTCTGGCTGATCCTGTCGGGCATGGCGTTTCTGGCAGCGCAAGGGGCAGGGACCGGGGGGCAATATAGCCAGCTTCATGGCCTCTCGTTGATCTGCAGCCTTTTCGCGACGATCTCGATGGTCGGCGGGCTGCTCGTCTCGCTGCTGCGCTACCGCCTCTATGACGCGGACACGGTGATCGGGCGCTCCGCCGCTTATGGCGTGCTGACGCTCGGCTTCGTCGCGCTGTTCGCGGCGGGGGAGAAATTGATCGAGACCTTGTGCGAAACCTATCTCGACGCTCAGGTCGGTGCGCTCGCCGGGGGCCTCGCCGCGGCGCTCGCCGCGGTGCTGATCGTGCCGCTGCACCACCGCGTCAGCGCCTGGGCGGAGCGCCGCTTCCAGCGCCAGCTGCTGCGCCTGAGCCAGGGGCTGCCGCAGATCGTCGGTGACCTGCGCGAAACGGGGTCGGTCGGCCAGATCGCGGAGACGGTGGTCGATTCCGCCGCCCGCAATGTCCAGGCCACCCGCGCCGCCGTGCTGGTCGGCGATCGCGTCATGGCGACGCACGGCCTGTCGCCGGAGGCGGCAGGGGCATGGCTGGACGAGCGCGACCTGGCGGCCGAGCCGGCCGGCGTCGCGCGCGGCGACGCCACCTTCCCGATGCGCCTCCCGCTGGAGTCGGAGGCGGTCGGCCGGGTCGGCTGGCTCGTGCTCGGCCCGCGGCCCGACGGCACGATCTACGGCAAGGATGAGCGCAAGGCGCTGGGTGAGGCGGCGGGGCCGGTGGCGCGCGCGATCGCCATCGCCGGGATGCGCGAACGCCGCGACGGGGAAGTGCTCGCGCGGATCCGGCGGCTGGAGGATCTGCTCCTCGCCCGCGCGGGCCATGCCGCTCCCGGCATCGCCCCCGCGCCGTCGCTCGCCGCCGGCGGCTAGGCGGCGATGATCACCTTCATCGCGCCGGTCTTCTGCGCATTGCCGAACGTCTCATACGCCTCCAGCATCTGATCGAAGGTGAAGCGGTGGGTGATGAGGAGGGCAGGGTCGATCTTCTTCGATCCCACCACCTTCAGCAGCATCGGCGTGGTGACGGTATCCACCAGCCGGGTGGTGATGGCGATGTTGCGATCCCACAGCGCCTCGAGGTGAAGCGACACCGGGTGGCCATGCACGCCGACATTGGCGATCACCCCGCCCGGCGCGATCAGCTCCTGGCACAGTTCGAACGTCGCCGGCACGCCGACCGCCTCGATCGCGGTATCGACGCCATGCCCGCCGGTCAGCGCCTTGACCGCCTCCACCGCCTTGCCATCGCCGCTGTTGATGGTGCGCGTCGCGCCAAATCTCTTGGCGATCTCCAGCCGGTTGTCGTCCAGGTCGATCATGATGATCTCGGCCGGGGAGTAGAATTGCGTCGTCAGCAGCGCGGCGAGCCCGATCGGCCCCGATCCGACGATCGCCACCGTCGCGCCGGGCTGCACCTTGCCGTTCAGCACGCCGCATTCGAACCCGGTGGGCAGGATATCGCTCAGCATCACCAGCGCTTCCTCGTCCGCCCCTTCCGGGATCGGGTACAGGCTGGTGTCGGCATGCGGCGTGCGGACGAACTCGGCCTGCGTGCCGTCGATCATATTGCCCAGAATCCAGCCGCCCGTGGTGCAATGCGAATACATGCCGCGCCGGCAATATTCGCACTTGGCACAGGCGCTGACGCAGGAAATCAGCACCCGGTCACCCGGCTTGAACGTCGTCACCGCCGGCCCGACCGCCTCGACCACGCCGACGCCCTCATGCCCCAGGATGCGCCCCGGCTCGCACGTCGCCACATCGCCCTTCAGGATATGCAGGTCGGTGCCGCAGATCGTCGTCCGGGTGATGCGCACGATCGCATCGCCCGGATCGCGAATCTCGGGCTTGGCATGCTCCTCGAACGCCTTCTGGCCGGGGCCCTTGTAGACAAGCGCTTTCATTGACAGCCCTTTCTCACTTCCGAGAGGTCGGCGGACGCGGCGTCGCTGGCGGCACGCGATCTCACCGTCGGTCGCGCCGGGTCCGGGAAGACGCTGCTGTACCCGCTGCGCTCCCGCCCCGGCAGACTCGGGAATTACGCATCTGGTGGTGGGCGGCGTGGTCGTGGTAACGCCATCGATGAAATGAAGATGAGGGGAGGGTAAACCCGCCCCGCGCGGTGCGACCCTGCCACCGTTGTCAGTTGCGCCGCAGCGTAGAACTATCCCGCGCGACGCATATCTCGGATGTTTTTGCAATCCAGACTTTGGTCCTATGTGGCGCAAAAGCCACGGAACCTGATCCATTTTCACATATGTTGGTTTCACATCGACAAGTTTCAGGCGTGACGAATAATCTCTCGCCCGAGACGCGATCCCGAAGAGTTCGCGGTCCGGGGAGAATCATTGATGTTCGCTGCGTCCCGTCGTTCCTCTGCACGCCTTGCTTTGTCTGCTCTTGCGCTGTGCACCACCTGCCTCGTCAGCATGCCCGCCGCGGCCCAGAATGCGGCAACGAGCGCGCCGCCCGCGCCGCCACCCCCCGCCGGCGGCTATTACACCGCCACCGGCGCCCGCACCGCCGATTACAATGCCGCGCTGCAAAGCTGGCGTGAGGATGCGCAATTCGCGGTCGACTACAGCAAGGCCAATATGGGCCTCGAATATGCCTATGTGATGGGCCTGACGGGTAAGGGTCAGACGATCGGCATCAACGATTCAGGTGTGCTGGTTGATCATCCGCTGTTCTCCGGCGCGGGCAAGTTCAGCGGCCTGCGCACCGTGGTCCCGGCCGCTTACGGCAATGACGGCCTCGTCAACCAGCGCCGCCGCTGGGAAATCCACGGCACCCATGTCGCCGGCACGGCCGCGGGCGACCGCCTCGCGGGGGAGCGCAGCTTCGGCAACGCCTTTGGCGCGAACATCTTTTCGGCGACCGCCAATTTCGCCGCCGGCGACTTCCTGTGGTGGAAGGATCAGATCCTCGACGGCACCACCGTCTCCACCCCGCGCGATAACATCGTCGATCTCGCCAGCACCGGACAGGTGCGGATCATCAACAACAGCTGGGGCTCGGGCACTAGCCTGCCCTACACCGCCACGCTGGCGCAGGCGCGGGCAACGTTCGCGCAGAACCTTGGCGATTTCTACCAGCCGGTGCTCGACAATGACGTGCTGGTCGTCTTCTCGGCCGGCAATGGCGGCGGCGTCCATGCCAGCATCGACGCGGTCACGCCGCTCAACGATCCGCGGCTGCGCGGCAACTGGCTGTCGGTGACCAATTACCTGGCCGACGGCACCGCCGCCGCCAGCACCAGCCTGTGCGGCCAGACGGCCACCTGGTGCGTCTCCGGCCCGGGCAGCGCGATCATCTCCAGCGCGCTTGGCTATACCGTCAATGTCGATGCGATCCGCGCCACCTATACGGCGGCGGCCTATCCCGGCATCTACGCCGGGCGAACCGTGGCGGAGCTGCAATCGGCCGCCAACACCGCCTGGATCAACGTGCTGAACGGCTATCTCGGCCGCCGGGCCGCGGCACAGGCGGCCGGGCGTCCGTTCGACGAGGCAGGCGAACGTACCCTTGTCGCGCGGGAGGCGGTGGGCATCTCGCTCGCTTATGGCGCGCGCTTCGTCGGCGGCGATCCCAACGGCTATACCTCCACCCTCGCCAACATCCTGGTGTCGAACCTCGATTTCTTTACCCCGGAGTTCGTCGGCTCGGTGCTGACCCAGGCGGATGCGTTGATCACGGCGGAACTGGCGCGCTTCATCACCTACACCGGCCCCGGCTATGCCGCGCTGACCGGCACCTCGATGGCGGCGCCCAATGTCTCTGGGTTCGCCGCGCTGCTGATGGAGGCGTTCCCGGAATACAATACCGCGCTGATCTCGGACATTCTGGTGTCCAGTTCGCGCGATCTCGACACGCCGGGCGTCGACCTGCGTTCGGGCTGGGGCGCGCCGCAGATGGGCACCGCGCTGCGCGGCCCGACCGCGCTGCGCGCCGTGCGCGAGGTGGAGGTCGCCGGCGGCACCGTCGATGTCTGGTCGAACGACATCACCGACGCGCGCGACCGCTATTCGTCAGAGGTTCTCGCCGGCTTCGGCAACGACATCGGCGGCCTGACGAAGCGTGGCGCGGGTGAGCTGATCCTCGCCGGCAGCAACAGCTACACCGGCCCGACGCGCGCCGATCAGGGGCTGCTGACGGTCAACGGCCGGATCACGGCCTCCGCGGTCACCATCGGCAATGGCGGCACGCTGGGCGGCAATGGCACGGTGCCCTCGTTCATCGCGCTGTCGGGCGGCACCGTCGCACCGGGCAGCGCGGGGGCGATCGGCACGCTGACCGTGGCGGGTGACGCGGTGTTCAACGCCGGCAGCACCTTGCTGATCGATATCGGCGGTCGGGCACGTCGGACCGGCTGGTCGCCAACCGCGCGCAGCTCGGCGGCACGCTGACGCTCGCGCCGCTGGGGCAGCTCCCGCGCTACGGCACCAGCTACACCGTGCTGACCACCACCAACGGCACCACGGGCCGCTTCGATGCCGCAACGCCGTTCAGCGCGATCCTCTATCCCGAGGTGCGCTATGCCGGCGGCCAGGTGCAGGCGACGATCGCCGCACGGCCCTATGCCAGCGTCGTGGATCGGACGCCGGTGCAGACCGCCTACGCCCGCCTGCTCGACGGCAACCGCCCGGCCTATGCGGGGCTGCGCAACGTCTATGACGCGCTCGACCTGCAAAGCGTCGGCACGATCCGCGCCTCGCTGGAACAGCTCGCGCCGACCACCGAAACGACGCGCCGTGCGATCGGCACCGTCGGGCTGGACAATATGGCCCGCTTCTACCGTGAGCGGACCGGCGCGATGCGCCCCGGCAGCTTCGCCGGCGGTCAGGTGGCGTTGATCGGCAAGCCGCTGCAATTCGCCGCCAATGCCATCGTCATGCCAGGCCAGCCGCAGACGGTCAGCGACACGCCGGCGACGGTCGTTCGGGAAGGCGCACTGCCCAGCACGGTCTCGGCCTATCTTGCGGGCGGCTATGTCGACGGTTCCAGCCGGCCGATGCCCGGCACGATCCTGGGCGGCGGGCGTGACAAGTTCGACGGCTTCTTCATCGCCGGCGGGCTTGAGGCGCAGGTGACCGACACCGCCGTGCTCGGCTTCGGCCTGTCCTATACCGATCTCGACGCCGATCGTCGCCTTGGCCGCAAGACCGATGGCAAGCTGATCCTCGGCACCCTGTATGGCCGCCTGGGAGAGGATTTCGGCGCCGCGCTCGATACACAGTTCAGCGCCGGCGTGTATGAATCGCGCACCCATCGCACCGGCACCTTCGCCGGCACGCCATTCGACCTGCGCGGGCGCGACAATTCCTTCGCGCTCTCGACCGAACTTGGCGCAAGCTACGCCTTCGGCAGCGACGCGCTTCGCATCGCCCCGCGCGCCGCCGTGCGCGCCAGCCGGATTGAATATACCCCGCTGGTGGAAACCGGCACCGGCCCGGCGCTGGCGATCGCCAGGGACGATTTCCTCAGCGTGCAGGGCCGCGCCGGGCTTCAGCTCGACGGCAACCGCGCCGGGTTCCGCCCGCTCGCCTCGGCCTATTTCGTCCATGACTTCAAGGATCGGTCGGACGTGTTCTTCGCCGGCCTCGCGGGCGGCACCGGCATCCAGGCGCCGTTCCTCGTCGCCGGGCAGGATCGCAACTGGGGCGAATTGTCCGCCGGCCTCGCTTATGGCACCGAACGGTTTGAGTTCTCCGTCGCGCTCGACGGCACGGTCGGGCGCGAGGATGTCCGCAACCGCTCGTACCGCGCCGGCGTGACGGTGCGGTTCTGACGGACCGGGCGTAACGGGACCGGGGGCGGCCGCACCGCCGCCCCCGTGTCCAGCAGGGAAGGGTGTTCGGGTGTCGCTGCTGCCTGCCTTGTCCTTCCTCGCCTTGCCGCTTCTCGCGGCAACCCCCGATCCCGCCACCACCTTCTACAACCGCCCCGGCGCGACGCCCGCGATGGTCGACGCTGAGCTGCGCCGCTGCCGGATGATCACCACCGGTCCCCATGCCGATGCGGTTGGCGGGGATGGGGCCGGCGCTGCGCTGACCCCGGCCATTCCTCTCCGGCAACAGGCCGCACCCAGGCCGAAAACGCCCGCTCCCCTGCCGTGGGAGGCCGTCGCAACCCCCACGATCGAGGATTGCATGGCGCTGCACGGCTGGCGCCTCTACGCCCTCGACGCGCCGACGAAGGCCGCGCTCGATCGCCTCTCCCCCACCGCCCGCGCCGCCCGCATGGCCGCCCTCATCGCCGCCCACCACCCCGCCGGCGCCACGCTGCTCCGCGCCCCCACCGTCACGCTGCGCCGCCCCGACGGCTTCTAGGCCACCGGCGGTGCGACGTACGGAACGGCAGGGAAGGGGGGCACCAACAACGCCATCTCGGGGATAGTCCTGAATTGACCCCTGCCGGGTCCCCCGCACCACTGTCGGGGGCTGATCGCTTTCGATCGGGCCAACATCATCTGCGGAGGGTCGCCATGACGGGCGCCGGAAAACGGGCAATGGTGGCGCTTCTGCTGGTCGCCGCCTGCCGGCAGCCGACCGAACAGATGACCTGCCCCGACCCGCAGACCGTTGCGCCGCCAACGATCGGCGCCGCGTTCGTCAACGGGTTGACCGGCCGCCTCGCCGGCCCCGACCGCGAGAATATGATCACCGAGGCGCTGGCCGAGATCCGGCGACGCGATCCGACGCTCGACAAGACCACGATCATCAACATCATGGTCGCGGCCGAGTGCCCCAACGTCTTTGCCAAGCGCGACCATGATCCAAAGACGATGCGCGCCCGCATCGCATTGTTCCGCGCGCAGGTAATGCAGCTGCTGTCCGGTCAGTAGCGCGGGCGGAACGGTACTCACCGAACCAGCCAGCGACTGAGGCGTTGGGGGATCTGCAACCCGCACGCGAAACGGCAGGAGAATCCGATGAACCCGCTGCGCCTTCCGGGCAATGAGCCCGATCCCGGCGACATGTCCACCGACCCCGGCGTGCCCGCCCCCGTCGACGCCCCGGGTGAGCCGATGGTGCCCGACGAAGAGGCCGAACAGCTCGGCCCTTTGCCCTGACGGCGATGGTCACGCCCCGGGTCATGTAGATCGCGTGACGGGCTGTGGACCTAGCGACAAGAAGTGCGCGGCCGCCGGTCAGTAATGATGCGCGCCATCCTCCCGCAGGAGCAATATCGACCGATCCCTGCTGCCCCCGAAACCATGTCTCGGCAGCGCTGGATTATGTCAAAGTCTTGCTCGATCCCTTAGAATTGTTGCGCTGCACGGCAGGCATCGCAGAACTATAGTGTTGCGACGATTGAAACGATAGCGGGCCCTCCTCAGATGTGCGGCATCTCAGGAAGGCAGGTATATGGCGCAAGCGCGTCCGGGCATCCGGGCATTCGCGGGTTGGATCAGACTGGTGCTCGGGCCTGACGCCGCGTTCGTGCGGCTGGCGGTGGTCTATGGCGTGGCGATATCCCTGCTGTCGCTGGCCACGCCGATTTCGGTTCAGTTGCTGATCAATTCGGTCGCCAACACTGCGCTGCCGACCCCGCTGTTCACGCTCGCCGCGCTGTTGTTCCTGCTCCTGCTTTTCGCCGGTGTGCTTGCGGCGTTTCGCGTCCACCTGCTCGCGCTGTTCGAGCGGCGGCTGTTCGCGCGCATCGTCGCGGAGATCACGCTGCGCGCGGTCCACGCACAAAACCCCTTCTTCGCCGACGCGCGCAGCGGTGACCTGTTCAACCGCTATTTCGACCTGATGACGGTGCAGAAGACGCTGCCCAGCCTGCTGATCGGCGGCTTCACCATCGTGCTGCAGGGCGTCGTTGGTCTGGTCGTCACCAGTTTCTACCACCCCTTCTTCCTCGCCTTCAACGTCGTGCTGGCGGTGGTGCTGTTCCTCATCTGGCAGATCTGGGCCTCGGGCGCGATCCGCAGCGCGGTGGCCAAGAGCCATGCCAAACATGCCGCGGCGCACTGGCTGGAAAGCGTCGGCGGGTCGAACGGCTTCTACAAGTCGAGCCGCCATGTCGATTTCGCGATGGACCGGTCGGAGGCGGTGACCGCCACCTATGTCGCCGCGCACCGGCGGCATTTCCGCTACACCTTCGCGCAGACGCTGGCGCTGCTGTTCGTCTATGCGCTGGCCAGCGCCGCGCTGCTGGCGCTGGGCGGCTGGCTCATCATCCAGGGGCAATTGTCGATCGGCCAGCTGGTCGCAGCGGAGCTGATCCTGTCGGGCGTCTTCTACGGCATCGCGCAGTTCGGCCCGTATCTGGAAACGCTGTACGATCTTGCCGCCGGGCTGGAGGAGCTGTCGCTGTTCTGGGCGGTGCCGCAGGAGGAGGGCAGGGGCGATGGCGAGGGCCCGGCCAGCGGCGCGATCCGCTTTGCCCATGTCGAACATGACGGCCACCGCTTCGACTTCGAGATCGCTGCCGGCGAGCAGCTGGCAGTGGTCGCGGCGCCCGGCGTCGAGCGCACGCTGGCGATGCTGCTGAAGCGCCACCAGGCGGCGGAGCGCGGCCTGGTCGTCGTCGGCGGGCGCGAGATCAGCGGCTTCGACACCTATCGCCTACGCGCCGAGGTGATGGTGCTCGACCGCCCCAGCTTCGTCGAGATGCCGATCCGCGATTACCTGCGGCTCGCCGCCTCGGGCGACACGTCGCGGATGGTCGAGGTACTCGACCTCGTTGGGCTGAGCGAGCGGCTAAGCGTCCTTCGCGATGGGCTCGACACCGTGGTTTCCACCTCCGGCTGGCCGCTTGCGGTGGGGGAGCTGATGGCGCTGAAACTGGCCGCCGCGCTGCTCGCCAGGCCCAAGCTGCTCGTGCTCTCGCCGCTCTATGATCTCCTGCCGCCCGAGCGTGTCGATGCCGCCCTCGCGCGGCTGCGCGGCGATACCACCGTGCTGCAATTCACCCGCCGCCCGCAGGGGCTGGAGCGGGACGGCGCGCTGTGGATGGGCGCGACCGAGCAGCGCCGCTGCCCCGACGTCGATACGCTGATCGCCATCGCGAGCGAGGGAGGCAGCCTTGCCCTTTCGGTCTGACCATATCGTCCACTTCCCGACGCTGGCGAGCATCCGCCCGCCACGCGCCACGCGCGTCTTTGCCTGGCTGATCGCGGTGACGCTGTCGGTCGTGGCCGCGATCCTGTTCCTCGTCCCCTGGGTGCAGACCTCTGCCGGCGCGGGGCAGGTCGCCGCGCTCGACCCGGAGGATCGCGTGCAGGATGTCACCGCGCTCGTCCCCGGCCGGGTGGAGCGCTGGTTCGTCCGCGACGGCGATCGCGTGCGCCGCGGCGATCCGATCGCGCGGATCGTCGACAATGATCCCAACCTTCTCGCCCGCCTCGCCGCCGAACGCGCGCAGGTGCTGGCGGAAATCGCCGCCGCCGAACAGGCGATGGCCGTGGCGCAGATCGACATCGGCCGCTCGGGCCAGCTGCTTGCCGAGGGGCTGGCCGCGCGGCGCGATTACGAAGCGTCGCAGATCAGGGTCGCCGATCACCGCGCCAAGCTGGCCGAGGCGCGCGCGAAGCTCAGCCGCGTCGACGTCACGCTCAACCGCCAGTCGGCGCAGACCGTGCGTGCCCCGCGCGACGGGCGGATCCAGTCGATCAATGCCGGCGCCGGCGCGACCCTGGTGGCGGCCGGCGAGCGGCTCGCGACGCTCGCGCCCGAGGCGCCGGTGCGGATCGTCGAGCTGATGGTCGACGGCCGCGACATTGCCGTCATCCGCCCCGGCCGGCCCGTCCGCCTCGCCTTCGAAGGCTGGCCGGCGATCCAGTTCAGCGGCTGGCCCTCAGTCGCGCACGGCATGTTCGACGGGCGCGTACGCTCGATCGACCCGTCGGCGCAGGTGACCGGCCTGTTCCGCGTGCTTGTCGAACCGATGCCGGGCAAATTGCCCTGGCCCGACACCGATTACGTCCGTCTGGGCGCCAAGGTGCGCGGCTGGATCCAGATGGAAACGGTCAGCATCGGCTATGAGCTCTGGCGCCAGCTCAACGATTTCCCGCTCGAATTCCGGCGGCCCGGCGATGAGACAAAGGGGGTTGCGCCGGACCCGGTGGTCAAGGTGAAGAAATGATCCGCCTGCTCTGGATCCCCATGTTCTGGATCCTCGCCGCGCTGCTGGTCGCGGCGCCCGCCGCGGCGCGGCCGCTGACGCTGGACGAGGTGCTGCGTTCCTCGGCCACGCACGCGCCCGCGATCCTCGAGGCGATGACGCGGGAGCGGCAGGCCGACGGTCGCCGCCTGTCGGCCGAGGGCGCCTTCGACCTCCTGTTCGAGGGCGAGGCGCAGTCCCGCGCGCTCGGCTATTATGACGGCACCGTCATCGAGGGGCGGGCGACGCGCCCGCTCGCCACCAACGGCGGCGCGCTCTACGGCGGCTACCGCGTGTCGCGCGGCGACTTCCCCGTCTATGAGGACAAGGCGTTCACCAACCGGCTGGGTGAGGTGAAGGTCGGCGCGGTCTTCTCCCTGATGCGTGACCGGCTGATCGACGAGCGCCGCGGCCGGCTGGGGCTCGCCGACGGGGAGATTGCGCTGGCTCGGCTCGATCGCGAAATGGTGGCGATCGGCGTTCAGCGGCGCGCGATCGACGCTTATCAGACCTGGGTCGTCGCCGGCCGGCGGGTCGCGGTCTATCGCGATCTCCTGGAGCTGGCGACGAAGCGGCAGGCCTCGATCGAGCGGCAGATCGCGCTCGGCGCCCGGCCGGAGATTTTGGGCACCGAGAACCGGCAGAATATCGTCCGTCGCCAGACCCTGCTGGTGCGCGCGGAGCAGGATCTCGACGCCGCTGCCAATGCCCTGTCCTTCTACCTGCGCGACGATCTTGGGGAGCGGATCGTGCCCGGCGCCGATCGCCTGCCGACCAGCTTCCCGGACCTGCGCCTGCCGCCGCTCGGCCCCAGCCTCGCCGGCCGGATCGAGCGCCCCGATCTGCAGACCATCCTGGTGCGGCTCGATCAGGTCGAGACGAAGCGGCTGCTCGCCGAGAACGAACTTCGCCCGCGGCTCGACATACGCGCGGAGGCGGCCAAGGATGTCGGCCCGGTCGGCCTTGGCGGCGTGTCGCGCACCCCGCTGGAGGGGATCGTCGGCCTGCGCTTCTCCATGCCGCTCGAACGACGCACCGCGCGCGGCAAGATCGCCGAGGCCGCGGCCGAGGCCGACGGGCTGCAATTCCGCCGCAAGATGATCGAGGACCAGATCCTGGTCGAGGTGAACGGCCTCGCCATCCAGGCCACCGCCGCCGACCGCCTCGTCGCGCTCGCTGCCGACGAAACCGCGCTCGCCGATCGCATGGCAGAGGCGGAACGCCGGCGCTTCCAGCTCGGCGCAAGCGACTTCCTCGTCGTCAACCTGCGTGAGGAAAGCGCGGCCGACGCCCGCCTGCGTCAACTCGACGCCGAATATCGCCGCTCCGCCGCCCGCGCCGAACTCGTCGCCGCGACGGTCGACCGCAGCCAGTTGGGCCTCTGACCGCCGCCTTCTGCGCTGATCCGCTCCGCTTACCGTGACGGCGAGGCGTCACGGCCGACGCCCGCCACGGGCCACATGCCTGCTTTACATGTCCGGCAGGCTGGCTACGCCACCTGCATAAGCAAAAACAAAGGATGCGGTATGGGAGAGGTGCTGGGTTTCGACGAACAGCGGCTGGAGCAGGCGTCCGCCCACTTCCGCACCCGCTATGTGGAACGGGGCGCGCTGCCCAACGTGCAGCTGCTCGTCGCGCGTGAGGGGAAGGTGGTGCATCGCTCCAGCGCCGGCGCGGCGCGGGCAGACGGTACCCCGCTGGCGGACGACGCCATTTTCCGCATCGCCTCGATGACGAAGCCGCTGACGGCATTGGCCTTCATGGCGCTGGTGGAGGAGGGGCGGGTCGCGCTGGATGATCCGGTCGCCACCGTCATTCCCGAATTCGCGGACCTGCGCGTGTTCGAAAGCGGCGGCGGGGCGGTGCCGTGGGTCACTCGCGCCGCGCCGCCGATGCGGATGATCGATCTGCTGCGGCACACGTCGGGGCTGACCTACGGCTTTCTCAACCGCAGCAATGTCGATGCGGCCTATCGCGCGCAGCGGATCCTGGCGCCGGGCGGTGATCGGGATGCCGATGCGGTGGTGGCGGCGCTGGCCGAGCTGCCGCTCGAATTCGCGCCGGGCAGCGCGTGGAATTATTCGGTGTCGACCGACGTGCTGGGCATCGTCGTCGCCCGGCTCGAGGGCGCGCCGCTGGACGCGGTATTCCGCTGCCGCATCCTCGCGCCGCTGAAGATGGACGACACGTTCTTCCACTGCCCGCCCGACAAGGTTCACCGGCTGACCGACGCCTGGATGATGACACCGGCCGGCGCCAGGGTGATCGACCGCGCGGTCGATGGCCGCGCAACGCGGGAGCCGGTGTTCAAGATGGGCGGCGGCGGGCTGCTGTCGACCATCGCGGACTATCACCGTTTCTGCTCGATGATGCTGGCGGGCGGCACGCTCGACAGGGCGCGGGTGATCGGGCGCAAGACGATCGACCTGATGACCCGCAATCACTTGCCCGGCGGCGCCGATATCGCGGCGCTCGCCCGCGCACCGATCGCCGATGCGGGGTCGGGCGGCACCGGCTTTGGCCTCGGCGTCGCGGTGACGATCGACCCGGCGCGCACCATGATGCCCGGATCCGCCGGGGAATATTTCTGGAGCGGGATCTATTCGACGCAATTCTTCATCGATCCGGTGGAGCGGATCCACGCCATCCTGATGACGCAGCAGATGCCCGTTCCGACAATCCCGGTACGGCGTGATTTCCGCACCATGGTCTATGCCGCGTTGATGTGACGGCCGCCGCGGGTTGCGGCGGCCGCTGATCGGTTCAGCCGCCCGCCGCGACCCGCGGCGCGGCGGTCGTGCCGCTGCTGACCTGCCACGGCTCCCCGGCCTTCACCAGCCGCAGGACGCCGTCGGCGACCGGCTCCTTCAGCATGATGCGCCGGTCGGTGACATAATCCTGGTGGACCTGCCACGGATGCTCGACGCCCTGGCGCGGCATGTCCTCGCGCGCCCGCACGACATAACCGGACGTGAAGGTCTGCATCCACGTCGTCTTCATCGATGCGACCTCCGCCGCCGGCACGGCAATGTCGGCGCCGCGGCGATCCAGCTCCTTCAGCACCCGCACCATGTAGCGCGCCGCAAGGTCGGCCTTCAGCGTCCAGGACGATCCGGTATAGCCGAACACCAGGCTGAAATTGGGGATGTTGGAATACATCGCCCCCTTGTAGATCACCGTATCCTTCAGGTTGGTCGGCTGGCCATCGACCCGCAATTGCACGCCCCCACCGCGCAGCAGCTTCAGCCCCGTGGCGGTGACGATGATATCGGCCTCGATCACTTGCCCGGACGCAAGCTTCACGCCTTCGGGGACGAAGCGCGCGACGCTGTCGGTGACGACCAACGCCTTGCCGCGGTGGATCGCGCGGTAGAAATCGCCATCGGGCGCCAGGCAGATGCGCTGCTCCCACGGCTGATGCCGGGGCGTGAAATGCGTCATGTCATAGCCGCGCGGCAGCGACGCCTTGGCGAGGCCGATCAGCATCGGGCGCGCCTGCGCCGGGTCCTTCATCATCCGCTGCCGCATCTTGCGCGACGTCAGCACATTCTTCCACCGCACCGCGGCCCCGGCGAGGTTGGCGGGCAGCCATGATTTCAGCCGATTGGCCTGCTTGTCGCGGCCGGGGCGGGCGACGATGTAGCTGGGGGACCGTTGAACCATCGTCACATGCGCCGCGGTCTGCGCCATCGTCGGGATCAGCGTGACGGCGGTCGCGCCCGACCCGATCACCACCACCTTCTTGCCGGCATAATCGAGGTTTTCCGGCCAGAATTGCGGATGGACCACCTGGCCGGCGAAATCCTCCTGCCCTGCGAATACGGGATTATGGCCCTCGCTATAATCGTAATAGCCCGACCCCATGTAGAGCTAGCGGGCGACGAAGGTGACGCGGGTGCCGTCCTTCTGCTCCGCACACACGCGCCAGCGTGCGCGCTCGCTGCACCAATCGGCGCTGATCACGCGATGGCCCAGCCGCAGGCGCGGGCGGATGCCGAACCGGTCGATCGCCGCGCCGATATAATCCTTGATCTTGCCCCCCGCCGCGATGGCGTCCTTGTCGCGCCACGGGAAGAAGGAGAAACCCAGCGTGTGCATGTCGCTGTCCGACCGGATGCCGGGATAGCGGAACAGGTCCCACGTCCCCCCGATGTCGTCGCGCCCCTCCAGCACGACGAAGCTTTTGCGCGGCAGCTTCATCGCCAGCCATGCCGCACCGCTGATCCCTGACAACCCCGCGCCGACCACCACGACGTCGATCCCGATCTCGTCCATTCCCATCCTCCCCTGACCAATGCGGACGCCGCGCCGCGGCATACCGCTGTCTTTATTCCAGCTCAGTTACTGGCCGCGCGCGCAGCGCCAGCGGCAGGCGCCAGCGCAGGGCTGGCGGCGGTACGCGGCGTGGTCGGGTGGCTGGCCGACAAGCCGCCGTCGATCGCGATCGCCTGCCCGTTGACGAAGGCGGCGGCGGCCGAGGTGAGGAACAGCGCCAGCCCCGCGACCTCCTCCGGCTGTCCCGGCCGGCGCAGCGGGTTGGTCGCGCCCACCATCTTGCCCAGCCCGGCCGCGCGCGCCTGGTCGATATACTTTTGCGTCATGTTGGTTTCGATCAGGCCGGGGCAGATTGCGTTGACGCGAACGTTGCTGCCTGCCAGCTCCAGCGCCGACACCTTGACCAGGTTGATCAGCCCCGCCTTGGATGCGGAATAGGCCGCCGGCCCCGCCCCGGCGCGCAGCCCGGCGACCGACGCCGTGCAGGTGATTGCGCCCGCGCCATGGCGTGCCATCACCGGCGCTGCATGTTTGATCGCCAGCGCCGGCCCGATCAGATTGACGCGCAGCACCGCCATCCACAGCGCCGGATCGGCCTCGCTCACCGTTGCCGGGCCGCCCGTGATGCCGGCATTGGCGAAGAAGCCGCGCAGCGTGCCGTGCCGCTCGGCCTCGGCGACCAGCGCGATGACATGCGCCTCATCCCCCGCATCGCCGCGCAGTGCGACGCACATCCCCCCGGGTATCTCATCGGCGAGCGCCTCGACCCCCTCGGCGATGTCGCTGGCGATCACCTTGGCCCCCGCCGCGGCAAAGGCGCGCACGCTTGCCCGGCCGATCCCCGACGCCGCGCCGGTGACGATCACGACCGACCCGTTCCACTCGTTCCCCATCACCCTCTCCAAACCATACCGCTTTCTTTATTCGTGCTGTTTGGCATAGCGGGGCGCTGAGCACAATCGGTTGCGATGACGGGTGCCTGGGTTCATGCTAACCATGACGGCAATGACCGCGATCGAGACCACCGACAGCAAGACCGCCAAGTTCATCGCGCGGCGCAATCGCCTGATCGACGCGGCGGCGACCCTGATCAATCAGCACGGGCTGAAGGGCATGACCTTCGCCAATGTCGCCGAGCTGGTGGACATGAACCAGAACAGCCTGGCCTATTATTTCAAGCGCAAGGAGATGCTGGCGCACGCCGCCTATATGGAAACCCTGGGCCGGATCGCGGACAAGGTCGCCGAGGCCGCGACCCGCCCCGATCCGCGCGCGCGCCTCAACCATTATCTCCACCTCGTCTTCGCCGCTCAGCGCGGCATGCGCACCGGCGAGGAACGGCCGATGACGGTGCTGACGGGCATGAGCTCGCTGCCCGACCCCTATCGCGCCGAGGCGACGGAGCTGTACCAGTCGGTGCTGCGCGGCATGCGCGACTGGTTCGGCCCGGCGACCGAGCCGGAGGATCTGGCGGTCAACACCGCGCGCGCGCATGTCGTGCTGGAGGGGGTGCTGTGGTTGCCGGTCTGGCTGCGCTTCTACGCGATCGAGGATTTTGACCGGGTCGAGCGCCGCATGTTCGAGGTGTGGGAGCGCGGCGTTGCGCCCGCGACCAGCGCGCTGGTCCATATGTCCTTCGCCCGCGCCACGCCCCCCGAGCCCCGGCAAGAGGTCGACATCGACGCGTTCCTGCGCGCCGCCACCCGCCTGATCAACCGCGACGGCTATCGCGGCGCCTCGGTCGATCGCATCGCGGCCGAGCTGCGCGTGACCAAGGGCAGCTTCTACCACCATCTGGAGGGCAAGGACGATCTGGTCCTCGCCTGCTTCCAGCGTAGCTATGAGACGATCGCGCGGGCGCTGAGTGACGCGGGCGCCGCGGGCGGCACCATGTGGGACCGTCTGTCGCGCGCGCTGACCGCGCTGATCGAGGTGCAGTTTTCCGGCGATGCCCCGCTGATGCGCACCACCGCGCTCGCCACCTTGCCCGCCACCCACCGGGGTGAGGTGATCAGCCAGTCCAACATCTTCGCGCTGCGTTTCGCCGGGGTCATCATCGATGGGATCAGCGAAGGGTCGATCCGGCCCGTCGACCCGCTGATCGCCAGCCAGATGGCGATGGCGATGCTCAACCGCGCGGTCGACCTGCAGGAATGGGCCACGCGCGTCGGGCCGGCGCGCGCGACCGCGATCTACGCCGAAATCTTCGCGCACGGGATGCTGCCCGGCGCCCAGTCTCCGGCGGGCGCGGACGCGGCATAACCGCGCCCGCACCCTCCGGTCAGAACGTCACCGATCAGAACTTCTTCGTCACGCCCACCTTCCACTGGCGGCCCAGCGCATTGCCCGTGAACGGATCGTAATTGAGGTCGAGCCGCGCGAAGCTCGGGTCGCGGTCGGTGATGTTCAGCATCGAGAAGCTGACGGTGGTGCCGTCGATCGGCTCGACCCGCAGGGTGAAGTCCACCGTCGCCCAGTCCGAGATCCGCTGGCCGCGCGCGATCACCGGCGCACCGGGCAGCTCGCGCCGCGGGGCAAAGGGCAGGGCGCGCTGGTCGACATAGCCGTCGATATAATTGAAGGTGAAGCGCGCATCGACGCGATCGACCCCGAACTGGGCATAGGCCTGCCCACGCCAGCGCGGGATCGGATAGGCGCTGGTCTGGTAATTGAGCTTGCCCACCGCATCGAACGCCGGCTGCACCAGCACGTTCTCGACCACCAGGTCGCTGGTCTTGTAGTCGATGACGTAGGTCGCCGTGACACCCAGGCCCAGCCTGCCGCCCAGCACGTCCTCCTCGCCATAATTGGCCAGGAAATCGAGGCCTGAGTTCGTCACCTTGGCGCCGTTCAGATAATAGGTATCGAGCCGTGCGACATTGTTGATCCCGCACGCCCCGTCGAACGTGAAGCGCGCCTGCAGCGCGGCAAAGGCGGGATTGTTGCAATTGGCCGATCCGCTCGCCCCGAACAGCGCATTGGTCATGCCCGATACCGGTCGGCGCCGATCAGGTCGGTCAGCTCGTACCGGAAATAGTCGACGCTGACGCTGAGGCCGCCCGTCTTGATGATCGCGCCGGCGGAATAGTTGGTCGCTTTCTCCGGGCGCAGATTGGCATTGTTATAGACGCGCACCGCGCGCGACGAGCTGCCGATGACCTGCAACGAGGTGACGAAGCCATCCTGCAGCAGCGTGTCGGGCGGGCCGCGGAACGTGGTGCCGACCGAGCCGCGCAGCGCTAGCCAGTCGGTCGTCTGCCAGCGCAGCGTCGCCTTGGGGTTGAAGGTCGATCCCACCCCGCCGCCATAATCCTCGTAGCGCGCGGCCAGCTGCAGATCGAGCGTATCGAGGATCGGCGCGCGTACCTCGGCGAACAGCGCATAGACATCGCCCCTCACCGACAGCGGCCGGCTGGAGCCGAGATAGGCGAGCGGCCCGGGCTGCGGCGAGCAGGTCAGGTTGCCCGTGACCGGCGTGTCGAGGCACGGCGTGATGTCGAGGTTGTTGAACGCACCATAATTGGAATCGTAGGATTCACGGCGATATTGCCCGCCCACGGCGAAGGACAGGTCGCCGCCCGGCAGCGTGATCGGGGTGCGGCCGCTCACCGAGGCCTCCGCCACGAACAATTGCGTGACGAAGCTGCTGCGCGACTGTTCGTACAGCCAGCGCGACAGTTCCGGCGAATTGGCGACCGCGGCATTATAGCCGGGGTTGGCGACGCCGGTCACCGCATTGCGCTCGATCGCATTGCTGAACGGGTTCAGGAACTGGCATCCGCCCGTGCCCGCGGTGCCGGTGATGCGGTTGCAGTCCGGCCCACCGAACCCGCGCAGGCCCAGCTGCACGCGGTCGACGATCGTATCCATGTTCATCGTCTGGCGGGTGTAGCGATGGTACATGCCCGACACGTCGAAATTGAGCGCATCGTTGAGCGCGCCGGTCAGCGCGCCGGTGAAGCGGATCGATTCCGATCCACGCCAGCCCGAACTGTCGACGCCATTGGCCCCGCCCAGCAGGAACGGCCGGAACAACAGCGCCGGGAAGGTAGCGCCCGCCACCGGAATGCCGGCGACGCTGGTCGGCAGCGCGCCGGGGTTCGCCGCGGCATAAGCGGCATAGCCGGGGTTGCTCGCGGGGACGAAGAAGCCGGCCTGCGCCGTCGCGCCGAAGCTGCCCGGCAGCGTATAGGCCGATGGCCGCTGCAGGATGGCGTAGGAGGGGGAGCTGCGCTGGTGCGGCACTTCCGACCAGCCATAAAGCGCGGTGACCTCCAGCTCGATGTCCGGCGTCACGTCGACGCCCACTTCCAGATACGCCTGCAGCCGGTTCTCGGTGTCGGTCAGCGCATTGAAACCGAGATACTGGTTGGCGCAGCGCTGGTTGGGGACGCCGTTGTTGGACAGCGCCACCCCGCCCAGCGGGACGCAGCCCGCGTCGAGGCGCAGGCTAGCGGCCGGCGCGCCATTGCCGAACACGGGCAGGAACACGCCGGGATTGCCGCTCTGGGTGAAGCCGTTCTCGGGATTGTTGGTATAGGATCCGATCGCGAAATCGCGGTCGGTGACCATCAATTCGCTGCGATGCTGGAACCCGAAGGAGCCAAGGACGCGCAGGCCGTCCTGATTGTGTCCGAACGCCGCGCTTGCCGTCCAGTCGCCGTTCGATCCCTTGATGCCCTTGTAGTCGCCGCTGACCACCAGTCCCTTCAGCGACCGGTTGGTGATGAAATTGACCACGCCGGCGATCGCGTCCGACCCGTAGGTGGCGGCCGCACCGTCCTTCAGGATGTCGATCCGCCCGATCGCCGCCAGCGGCAGCAGGTTCACGTCGACGGTCGGCACGCCATTGCCCGCGCGCACCAGCCGCCGGCTGTTCAGCAGGACGAGCGTGCGGGACGGGCCAAGACCGCGCAGATTGATGCTGGCGATGCCCTCGGCGCCCTGGCTGCGGTTGTCGAACTGGTTGGAATCGCCCAGCGTGCCATTGGCGACCGGCAACGCCTTCAGCAGCTCGACGACGCTGGGGCTGCCCTGCCGCTGAAGCTCGCCGGCGGTGATGACGTCGACGGGCAGCGCCGAATCCTCCCGCTGCCCGCGGATCAGTGATCCCGTGACGATGATGTCGGCGGCGGCCTGGTCGTCCAGCGGCGGCTGCACCGCGGTGGACTGCGGCGGGGTGATCGACGGCGCCGGGGCGGGCACCGTGCCGGCCGGCGGGACATTGGTATCGACCGTTTGCGCGATGGACGCGGCGGGCGCGGCAATGGTCAACAGGGCGCCGCTCGTGAGCAGCCAGGAACGCAACGGCATTATATATCTTCTCCTTGGGACCCCGATCTTGCGCGGGTGTTGGTTGAGCGGCGTCGGGCCGCTGGCCTTTCTCGTGGCGGGCCTGTTCTGGTCAGCTGCTGGGCAGCACCGTCGGTGGCAGGCGCGTAGGCTCGCCGGCGCGGGCGGACAGATCCTCCACCACCGCGCTCTCGCGCACGCGGCGGACATTCTCCTCGTGCCGGGCGCGATCGATCCGGTAGAAGGAGAGGAAGACGATGGCGATCGCCCACAGGATCGCGATCGTCGGCATGTACAGCCAGACCAGCCGGTCGATCACCTCCGGCGCGATCTGTCCGGGGATCGCCTTTTCGGGAAATCCCGACAGGCTCAGCAGCAGCCCGGCGCCAAGCACGCCGAACCAGCTGGTGCACGTCTTCATGAAGGCGTTGGCGGCAAAGAAGGTACCGGCGGCATGGCGACCCGTGCGGACCATGCTGTCCTCCACCACGTCGGCGATCATCGCGCTCGTCATGATCTGCGAGGTCGCCGAAAAGGTGCCGAAGATCGTCGCAAAGGCGAACAGGGTCGCCACCAGCGGCCCCTCCGGCTCGATCGGCAGGAACAGGCCCAGCTGGCGAAGGAACAATGGCATCAGGCCGAGCGACACGCCCAGCGCCGCCGCGACGACGGCGACGGCGCGCTTGCCGAAGCGGCGCGCGGCACGCGGCGCCAGGAACAGCGCGATCAGCGCGGCGATGACGCCGTCGAACGCCAGCAGGCCCATGCTCCTCGGGCTCAGCTGCCAGACATAGGTGCCCAGATACGCCGCCATCGAGGCGTACAGGCCGGCGGCAGAGAATTTCAGCACCCCGAAGGCGAGCAGTGCCTGGAACCCGCGGTGGTTCAGCGTGCCCAGCATCTCGCGGAAATGCTGCCCGAACGATTGCCGCTCGCGGGCAGGGGGCTGCGGCACCATCCTGCCGCGCGCCTGTGTCCCCACTGCGCAGATCAGGATCGCGGCGAACGTCACCACCGCGCCGATGATGCCCAGCTGGTGGTAACCTTCCGGGTTGAGCTGGCCGACCGGATATTGCGGGGTGGGGCGCAGCAGCACGAAGAACAGCAAGGTCGCGATGCCGAGCCCGCCGACATATCCAAAGAAATAGCGCCACGTCATCAGCGACGTGCGCTCGTCATAATCCTCGCTCAGCTCCGGGGTCAGCGCGGCGGAGGGAAGCTCGTAGAGGTTGATCGCGATCCGGCCGAGCGTCGCGACGGCCAGGATGTACCAGAACAGCGCGTCGTTGCTCCAACCCTGCGGCGGATTGAACATCAGCCAGAAGCACAATGCCGTCGGCAGCGCCGCGGCATACATGAAGGGGTGCCGGCGTCCCCACCGCGACCGCAGATTGTCGCTGACATGGCCAAGGATCGGATTGCTGATCGCATCAATGACCAGCGACGCCATCAGCGCGGCCGACACGATCCCCGCCGGAACACCCATCACCTGGTTGTAGAAGATCAGGAGATACGACCCGAACGCAACGGTTTGCGCCCCCTCGGCCAGCGATCCCATGCCGAACAGCAATTTGGTGCGTGCACGCAATGCCGCCGCGGGCGGCACACCGAGGGCCGCGTTTTTCCTCTCCAACACAAACCTCTACACTACGGTGGGTTTGGTTGCAGCGTACCGCTTTCTTTAGTTACGGCAACCTAAAATCGGCGGCGTGCAGCGTCGATCCACCTCCAGGGTGCATCTGCCATGAAGCAAAGGTATAGGTGGCGCCTCCGAGACCCGGGCGACGTGCAGGCATGGCTCCATGTTCTGAGCTGCATCGAACACTCACGCGCAGCCGTTTCTTCGGGAGAGGTGAACGACGATCCTCCCAATCGCTCCAATCAGACGTCCCCTCCCGTCCTGCTGGCCACGCTTCACCCCAACGAGGCCAAATTCGCCCGATTCTGTTCCGCAGGGCGGCCGCAAGGCACGATGATTCGGCCGGAGCGCTCCGGCCACCACAGCGGCGGTGGTGTCCTAGAACCCGCGGAAAAGCGTGGTTTTGTTGGTGTTGTGTAGGAAAACTGCAAAAAGTGTTTGACGGTGTGGGCGGGTGCACCTAGATGGGTGTCACCGCAGCGGTGGCCCGGACGGGCTGGTTGCAGTGGTTAGCGAAAACAAGGCGCCGTGGTCGC
>NZ_JBIQEU010000022.1:0-32189 GCF_045369765.1 Sphingomonas olei | reverse complement strand
CACAGTCCACCAAACCCGGCCGTTCCGGTGTGCCACTTACCGCTGACAGGACGTGCCAATCAGCGCTGACATTTACAGACCGGTCAGGGCCGCTGTCGCGAAACTTGAGAGTTGCGCGACACCTCGCCCCTGCGACGCGGGACCGGTACGCTCCGGGTCGGGGGATGAGTCGATGGCCAGACGTGATCTGTTGACGGGCGACGAGCGCCGCGCGCTGTTCGGCGTGCCCCTCGACCATGCCTCGCTCGCCAAGCATTACACGGTTGCCGATGAGGACCGGCCACTGATCGAAGCGAAGCGCGGCGACGCCAACCGGCTCGGCTTCGCGCTGCACCTCGCCCTGCTGCGTCATCCCGGCTTCGGCATGCGCCACGACGAGGTCGTCCCCGACTTCCTGGTGCGGCATGTGGCCGCGCAGCTCGGCATCACGCCTGCGGTGGCCGAAGGTTACGCGCATCGCGCCCAGACCCGGCTCGAGCACGCCTGGGAGGCGATGGAGCGTTTGCGCCTGCGCGCGTTCGAGGCGGCCGACGTCCCCGGCGCGCTCGGCGCAGCCACCCGCGCGGCGGAAGCGACCGAACGGGGCAAGCCGATCGCCGCGGCAGTGCTGGGCCATTTGCGTGCTGCCCGGATCGTTCTGCCCGCGCCCGCCCGTATCGAGCGGATCGGGGTGGCGGGACGCGCCATGGCGCGCCGCCTCGCGGCCGACACGCTGGTCGATGCGCTCGGTCCGGAGCAGGTGGCGGGGCTGGATGCGTTGCTGATCGTGGACCAGGATCGCGGCACGACGCCGCTCGCGTGGCTGCGCGACACGTCGGACAGCCCGACCGCGCGCAATCTCGCCGGCATTCTCGCCCGGCTCGCGCATGTGCGTCGGCTCGGGCTCGACCCGGGCATTGCCGGCCGCATCCACGAGCACCGCTTCGAGCAGCTCGTGCGCGAAGGCCATGTCGCGCCCGCGTTCCTCCTGTCCGACTACTCGCTCCGCAGAAGGCGCGCGACACTCGCCGCAGCCGTCATCGACCTGGAAGCGCGGCTTGCGGACGCCGCGATCGAGATGTTCGGCAAGCAGACCGGCCTCCTGTTCGCCAGGGCCAGGGCCGCGCAGAAGCGCGGCATCGAGGCGACCACACGCGACGTGAACCGGCTCATGCGGCTGCTGGGCGCCACGGTCGGCGCGCTCCGGGTCGCGCGCGAGGACGGGTTGGACGTCTGGGCGGCGCTCGAAGACGGAGTGGGCTGGACGAGGCTTCTGGATGCCGAGGGCGAGGCGACCGCGATCGCCGACCTGACCCGTGACGAGCCGCTGATCCGCGCGGCGGGGCGCTACATGACGATGCGGCGCTACGCGCCCGCGTTTTTTGACGCGTTCCGGTTCAAGGCGGCAGGCTCGCGCGACGGCGTGCTCGGCGCGATCAAGGTCGTGCGCGCGCTGAACGCGACCGGGCGGCGAGCCGTGCCGGCCGATGCGCCCATGCCGTTTTCCAGAAAATGGAAGGCGGCGATCACCGAGGGCGGCGTCATCGACCGCCGTCGCTATGAAACCGCCACGGTCGCGACCGTGCGCGAGCGGCTCCAATCGGGCGACCTGTGGGTGGAGGGTACGCGCGAACACCTGCGCTTCGACAGCTATATGCTCCCGCCCGGCAAAGCGGCCGAGATCGCGCTCACGCTGCCGTTCGACACCGACGTCGGCCGCTACTTGGAGGGGCGCGCCAGGCTGCTCGACTGGCGGTTGCGCCGGTTCGCAGGCTCGCTGAAGCGCGGCACGCTTGACGGCGTGGAGCTGCGGGGCGGTGACCTCAGGGTCAGCCCGCTCGCGGCCGTAACGCCCGCTGCGGCCGACAGGCTGGACGCGGCCGTCGACCGGCTCATGCCCCGCGTGCGCATCACCGAGCTGCTCGCCGAGGTGGAAGCCCGCACCGGGTTCCTGTGCGCATTTCCGGAACTGCGCTCGGGCCGCGCCCACTCCAACCCGCAGGCCGTGCTCGCCGCGATCCTTGCAGACGCGACGAACCTCGGCATCGAGCGCATGGCCAACGCCAGCCAGGGCGTCACCTACGCCCAGCTCGCCTGGACGCATGGCTGGTACGTATCGGAAGAGAATTACGCGGCAGGGCTGCGCCATCTGGTGGACGCGCAAGCCGCGCTGCCGCTCACGCGCGTGTGGGGCGACGGCACCGCGTCGAGCTCGGACGGGCAGTTCTTCCGCTCGGGCAGGCGGGGCGCGGCCGGCAGCACCAACGCGCGCTACGACCGGGAGCCGGGGCAGAAGATCTACGCCCATGTCGCCGATACCTACGCGCCCTACCATGTCCGGCTGATCTCGGCGACCGCGGCGGAGGCGCCCTATGTGCTGGACGGGTTGGTCGCGCACGGCTGCGGCATCGAACCCGCGATCCACTACGCCGACACGGGCGGCGCGTCCGACCACGTGTTCGCGCTCGCGCACCTGCTCGGCTTCCGGTTCGTGCCCCGCCTGCGCGATCTAGCCGACCGCCGGCTCGGCCTGTTCCCGGGCACGGCCCGCCCTGAGGCGCTCGCGAAGATGATCGGGCGCCCGTTCAACATCGCTGCCATCCGCGAAAGCTGGGACGAGATCGTCCGGCTCGCCGCGTCCGTGAAGGCCGGCGTGGTGCTACCGTCGGTCATGCTGAAGAAGCTGGCCGCGTACCGTCGCCAGAACCGGCTCGACTTCGCGCTCCAGGAGCTGGGCCGGATCGAGCGCACGCTGTTCACGCTCGACTGGTTGGAATCCAGGGCGCTCCGCCAGCAGTGTCAGGCCGGGCTCAACAAGGGCGAGGCGCGTCACACGCTCGCCCAGGCCGTGTTCGTCCATAAACAGGGCCGCCTGCGCGATCCGCAATTCGAGAACCAGGCGCTGAAGGCGTCCGGGCTGACGCTGGTCACCGCCGCGATCGTGTACTGGAACACGCTCTACATGGGCCGTGCGGTCGAGCATCTGCGCGCCAGTGGCGAGCCCGCGCTCGACGAGCTGCTCGGCCATGTCGCCCCGCTTGGTTGGCGACACATCAGCCTCACCGGCGATTACCTCTGGCAGGATGCTGCTGCCGAGCTCGATCAAGACGGCTACCGCGCACTCAACATCGCCGGCGGACCCGGAGCCAAGGTGGCCTGAGCCGCCCTGTTCGCCACCTGTTCAGCTTACCGCTGTCCGTGCCACAAACCTTGAGGTGCCCCCAGCAAGGGGGACCAATGGGATAACAATCCGCTCTGAGCGGGTCGGTGACCGTTACCACGCAAGCCGATTGCGTCCCTGAGCCCGGCGCCAGCGTCGTGTTCCGAACCCAGGGCTACAAGAAAGGAATCGAGGCCGGCACCTTAAATTACCGCCACTGTCGAGAAAGACTAGACCAAGGAGTATGACTTCTCGGGCAATGGCCTGGTGGTGAGAATCGCCGTGAATCCGGTCACGCCGGTTCACGGTTTACCCGAGTAGCCGGGTATGACGCTTTGCCGTCGAGCTGGACGCCATCGAGCTGCTGTCGCCTAAGCCGGAATGAGCTGGACGCTTTTCATCGACGAATCCGGCCAGGATCAGCGTCATTCGCCCTATGAGGTGCTGACCGGCATTGCGGCCGAGGATCGTCGCGTGTGTTCGCCACGATCGTCCCGCGCGAGGCGCCGCGGCCCGAGCGCAGCGACGCGCTACGCAAGGACATGCGTTCCTGTTCGAGCGCTTCTACAATTTCCTGAACGGTCTTCCCAGCGATCCGATGGGCTATCTCGTGTTCGACGAACTCGATCGCAGCGCCACGCACATCCTGCTCGGCCAGGTGTCGAGCTATTTCGTGAACACGCGCAATGGCCGCAGCCGGTCGCGGCGCATCATTCCCGAGCCGTTCTTCGTCCATAGCGACCTGACGACGTTGATCCAGACCGCCGACATCGTCGCCTATGTCGTTAGCTGGGGGCTGCGCATCAGGCGGATGACGGCGCCGGCGCGCGACGAGCTGCGGCCGCTCGTCAACCTGGTCCATCAGCTCCAGTTTCAGCGCGAGACCGAAGGGGCGATCGGATCTACGGCATGAAGCTGATCGACGATCTGCGGCCGAAGCCCAGAGCCTGAAACGAAAGAAGGCAATGCACGCGTCACCGCGAACAAAGCCTCCAGAAACCCATTTGGTCGATTCGCCTCAACCTTCAATGACGGAAGCGGCGCTCTCGCAAGCCGCAATAGGCTTAGAGTGCCTGCTTACCCAGAGCCCCGCCGAAGGCGAGCCGGGTGGGTGTGCGGAACAAAACGGCACTCATTGACCCTAGATTAGTTGAAACCCTCACGTCCAGCCACTGGCAAATGGGCGCCGCAACTCAACGCCTTCAGGCTCCGGGCAGCTTCCTCGCTGCGTCGAGATGATTCCGGATTATTGGGATAGCGGCTTGAGCCTTGGCCCGTGCCCGCGCATCGGTCCCTTGCGCAGCATAAGCGCTATGGACCTTCAACGCTTCCTCATGCGCAGCGATCTGCCCTTGTCTGTACGCCAGATCGAACTCCCCCAACGGCGTGCTCTCCAATCGCTCAAGCATTTCCGACAAGGGCTCAGCCAGTGCCCCTTCGGCCTCGGCGGATATGGGGACGTTCAGCAGGCGGGCGTGCCCAGCAATGACGCGCGTGTGGAGGTCGACCATCCTCCGGGCGAACGAACGCGAGGCCTGGACCTGGGATCGGGCCAACGCAAGCCGGCTGGCATCGACCTCGTAACGGCTCAACGCATGAACTGCTCCGATATACTCGGAAGTCTTCACAGGCGGCGGGTTTGTGCTGATCCCAGATTGAACGGCGATCGCTGCCACGGGTGCGCCGAAGAATGCGATTGCGAGCGCACCTACAGCCGCTTCGATCGACTTTCGCATTGGTCTACTCCTCATACTACTTGGTTTTTGTGATTAGCGCGGGGCTGAGAGCCGTATCGTCTGCAGCGTTCCACCCAGAATTCAGTTAGCATCGTCGGTCGACTTCGTTTAAGAGAGCGTCGATGCGAGCAGCTAGCAGCGGGCGCGCGCGCGCATATTCGGTGTTGAACGAGGGCAGATCAGACCAGTCGAGAGCCGAAGCCGGTAACGAGGTTTTCGATGGCGGCTCGAGCCCAACGATCACGTCCGCCGTTTGAAGGTCTTCGGGCGCAAGCACGGTGAGCGCCTGCGCGTGCGTGTCTACACCCTCCAGCCGCAACGCGGCCGCCAGCGACGGGGAGACGTGCTCCTCGGGCGTAATGCCGCGAGAGCGGACCTCGATGACGATACCGCGCTCGGCTGCCCGCCGCTTCATCAGTTCGCGCGCAACCGCGCTCTTCACGCTACCATATTGGCAGACGAGAAGCACGCGGGCCGGACGACAGCGCGCCGCCACGCCTGTCGAGACAGTCGCGGCTGACGCTATGACGAGCGTCAGGAAGGCGCGGCGCGGAAACCGAAGCGGCAGTTCGCAAGTCATGCTAGGAGCCCGCCCCTGCTTCACGCCCGCGCTTAGCGCGGCAGGGCCAAGCCACGTCCATCGCCCGCTCGGCGCCCGCTGCCATGTGAACACTCTCAAAGTAGGTGTTTTCTTCGGCCCAGCGGAGATACGCGACGCGCAGCCTCTCACGGTCATACCGGGGCGCGGCACACACATCGCGCCGCGCCACGATCATCATGTCGAGCACACCTTGAAGGTAGGCCCCGCACGCTGGACTATTTGCGCGGCAGCTCGTGATGAGGTCGGCACCGTTCGCTTGCGTTGTCTTCTCTTGGGCTTGTAGCGGGGAGGTCAGCAGGACCGCCAGACACGCCCCGAGCCAATAGTGCCTCCTCATCATGTTCTCCTTCGGGTACGGTGGTCGCCAACGAGCAAGCTCCGCGTCACCAACTTCGTCGCGCACGCAGATAAAAGGCTGAGGGCACGCGCACGCGGACGCGATCGGTCAGTGCGATCGGCGCCTCGCTACGTAGCCCAGCATAAATGTCCTGGACCCGGGTCCGGGCGTGCCGCGTGATATCGGTTACCTGCGCGAGCACGGCCCAAGCGGCGCTCGGCTTGTATTCCCAAGCAGCATCTAGCGAGGGGTAGCGCCGGATCGTCTGGATTTCGTCGATTAGATAGCTGCGCTCGCGATAGCCGCTGTCCAGGCTCACCGTCCAAGTCGATTTCAGCCGCGGCAGATCATTTGTCAGCGTCACCGATCCCGAAAACGGTTCGTCCTCCGAGATCGGGCGCGGTCGCCCGGTTGTGGGATCGATCACCCGTGAGGAGATCACCTGACCGCGGGCCTTGAGCAGGCCGCCTTGCATGCCGAGCCGGGCGAGCGGCAGCGTGAGGTCGAGGATCGCCGTTTCGCGCCGGCCATTGCCGATGTTGCCCGGCGCGTTAAATCCTTCGACCGGAACCTGATCGATCACCTGCTGGAGCGCAGCATGCCGGAGCGTCAGCACGACGTCGCCGCTACCCCAGAACCGACGCTCAAATGCCGCCTCGAACACCCAGCGGCGTTCGGGCTCGAGCTTGGCATTCCCGGCGCTGACCACGCCGGTCGCCAGGTTCGCGGTCGCCACGAAGTCCGCGAAGTCGAGCTGGCCGACCTCGCGCTCGACCCGAGCGCGAACCTGAACCCTCTCGCTGGGCGACCAGGTGACGACCGCGCGCGGCTTGGGGAAGAAGAAGGACGCGGCGCTGTTGGTATCCCCCGTCTGGGAGATGGTGGAGGTCTCCACCCGCGCGCCCGCCTCAATGTGCCAGCGGGGACTGATCCGCCAGTTGGCGGTGGCGAAGCCCTCCGCGCGCCGCTCCTCGACGCGAACGCTGGCGTTGGGAAGCACGATCGGCCTCCCATCGAGCGTCAAGGCCGATGTGCCGTTCAGGAAGTTGAAGATCCCTTCGCCGCCGCCTTCGATGCTGAAGTCGGCTGAGCGCGTATAGGTAATGGTTCCGCGCAGGATGCTCTCCCCCGAGGTGCGGACCTGGGAGAAGTCGCTCAGCACCCGGTTCTGGTTCGAGCGGCTGTCATAGGTGCGCCGACGCAGCGATTGGACGACGACCATCTTGCCCTGAAGGCTCGGCCCAAGCCCGATGGTGTAATCCATGCCAACCTCGCCCCCGGTGCGGCGGTAGCGTTCGACGGTGGCGTCGGCGGGCCGATCCCGAGGCTGACGGTAATCATATCGCTCGGACTTGTCGGTCCCGGTCACGTCCAAGGCGGCGTTGAGATGGGCGAGCCCTCCGAATAGCGGCGACTGCGCGTTGCCGCGGACCTCCAACCCTTGATCGATGTCGGTCAGTCGGGCGCGCGCCTCGCGGAGCACTCGGCCCGCTCCGTCGCGCACTTGTCGAGAGCCATATCCGAACTCGCCGCCATCCTCGTCGTAGTAGCGCACCGAGCCCGACACCGACCCCTCGCCGTTCCGCCGCGAAGCGTCGAATTGGAGGGTCGGGCTGACCCGGCCGTCGCTATACGCGTTCACGGCGCCGGTGGCAGTCAGCTCGGTGCGTGCGGCGCTGCTCAGGACGATATTGGCGACGACGGTGCGGCCCTGCATGTCGATACCCGGCGTGCCGCCACGGATCAGGTCGATCCGGAGCACACTCGACGCCGGGATGCGCCTGAGGATGCCTTCCAGGCTGTCCGTCTTGGTCGAAGGCCGTTGCCCGTCGATCAAGACGTTCCCCGCCGTCCCGCCGAACCCGCGCAGGCTCTCCCCGCCATCGAACGCAAAGCCGGGCAACCGCGCGATCATGTCAAATGCCGTGTTGGGGCGCGCGGCCGCGAAGGACGCGGCAGGGAAGGATGTGACGCCCGGCTGCCCGCCAGCGGCTGCGGCGCCGTCCGGGGCGGCCGTTGTATCCTGTGCGAGCACCAAGGCGAGCCCGTAAACCCATGTCAACGTCATGCAGAACCAATGCGATCAGGGCGAGTAAATTGCCACTACCAGCAGCCGGACGCCGGGCCTGCCCCCCTTCAGGCCCGTGCGTCGCCGCCTCAATCGCCGTCTTCGTCGTGATCGCCTTCGGCACCGCCTCCCAGCACCTGGCCCTCAGGCGTAATGTACAGCCCGACCTTCTTGCCGGCCTTGTCCTTGCCTTCGAGCTCGTAGAGCGTGCTGCCGTCCGCCTTTCTGGTCACCAGCTCGGCTTCGCGGATGGACGCGAGCTGCGCACGCGCGGCGTTCATCGCCGCCGCCGGCACTTGGTTGAGCGGAATTTCCTTCTCCGTATGCTCGCCGATAAGGCGGTTCTCGTTCGCCTCATTGTTCTGCTGCGCTGCGAACGCCACGCCGGCAACCGCCAGCACGGCGGCACCGGCGCCGATCATGAGGTTCCGTTTGCTAGCCATGATCCGTTCCACTTTCTTCAGGGTCCAAGGGAGGTGAACGGACGGCGGCCTCGGCCCTTCAAGCCGTCGTCCGACCCGGATTGCCGCAGCGATTGACGATGGCCGCAGCTCCGGAGCCGCAAAGCCTATGCATCCTCGCCGTCGAGCACGCACCTTGTAGATTCACAAGCTACGATGGCTCGGTCCCCACGAGGTCAGACCCTCTTGCGGCGCCCCCGGCCGCAAATAACGAGCGGCTTCAGCGCGGAGATACCAGTGCCTAGGCTGCCTCATCAATTGCATGCGAAAATGCCTATAGCCGAGCTTTCAAAGGTCCGTTCAGCGCGGGCGGCTTGATCCCAGGCCCACATTCGTTGCCCGCCCTTCAACGTGGGCAGCCAGCGATACCCTCTTGACATACCTATACCACGCTATACCCGGACTATGTGATAAGTGTATCCTTGGTTTGGGCCGGGCTACGAATGGTTGAGCCAATCTAAGCAGCGCAAACGAGATACAAGGTGCGAGGTCAGTCATGAAGATTGCTCTCCTCTGGCGCGGGAGCGCGGCCGAATGGGCGGGACGGGTTCACGAAGCTCGCCAATGGCCAATCATCCAAGCTCTGCGTTCGATGGGCGCAGTCGCAGAACCGATGCTCTACGAGGACAGCATCGCTGACGCGGTTCGTGATAAATTGCTTTCGGTCGATTTGGTCCTCGTCTGGGTAAATCCTCTCGATCCCTCTGGCGATCGTACGACGCTTGACACCATGCTGCGCGCAGTTGCCGCGCGGGGGATTTCGGTCAGCGCGCATCCCGACGTGATTGCGAAAATCGGCGTCAAGGAAGTCTTGTATGCCACGCGAGAGATGGACTGGGGAAGCGATGTTGATCGCTATGCCGATGCCGAAAGTCTGAGCGCAGGTTTCCCCCGTCGCCTCTCGAGCGGCCCTCGCGTCCTGAAGCCGAACAAGGGAAATGGCGGCCAGAACGTCTGGCGCGTCGAGCTGCTCGCGGTCACGCCACCCCCGCTAAGCCCCGATGCGCTGGTGAGCGTCTTGGAGGCCGGCCTTACGAGCGTACCGAAACACATGACCCTTGGCGCTTTCCTTGATCGCTGGAGACCCTACCTTGAAAAAGGCGGCGTGTTGATTGATCAGGAGTACCACCCTCGTCTGAGCGAAGGCATGACCCGCTGCTACCTTTGCGGATCACAGGTGGTCGGGTTCGGCCACCAGCTTATCACCGCGCTGTTGACGCCTGTCGGCGAAAACAATCAGGCTGCCCTCCCGGCACCAGGACCACGCATCATGTTCAGTCCAGATGCGGACCGTTTCGCCGACTTGCGGGCGATGCTGGAAAACCGATGGATACCCGAATTGCAGCGGTTGCTCGCGATCACGGATGAGGAGCTTCCGCTTCTTTGGGATGCCGATTTCCTCCTGCGCCGCGGCGCGACGGATGCCGCTCGCGAGCACGTGCTCTGCGAGATCAACGCCAGCTCGGTAGCCCCATTTCCGGAGAGCGCCGTGCTGCCCCTTGCCGCCGCTGCGATCGGCCGCGCCGCTGGTGCTGCGCGCAGGCGAGGCACGCGTGACGCACCGCGATAATGTTTGAAGGAGAGGTCAAAGCGATGACGTTTGTCGATTACAATGGGTCGGCCCAGCGACGTGCAACTGCAATAGGTTCAGTCTTGGTGGCGCTCTGCGCACTGACCGGGTGCGGCAGTCCGGGCGATGTAGCGAACACGACGCAGGAGGATCAGTCGATCTCTCGCGACTTAGCCGAGTTGAACACAGTCGAAGATCCTCTGCTTCAGGGCAACGATATCGTTCTGCACGAATACGGCGACGATCGTGCCGCCCCCGTTGCTGCGCCAGTCCAAACCCTAGCTCCTACGAAGGCGGCGCCGAAGATGTTGTCGGGGGCGGCCATTCGGCGGGCTGTCGTTGGCCATGAACTCACGGACGGCGCGCACTGGGGGTGGAAGTTCAAGCCCAATGGGCGCTTGATCGCTGAGGAAAACGGCGAACAATCGTCACAGCGCTGGCGCATCCAAGGCGACAAGCTCTGCATCAACGCGGGATACGGGGAACTCTGCTATCGCGCGAGTCGTGACGGACGCTGGCTGCAGCTATGGCGGGACGGCGTTGTTGATATCGAAGCCGAACTGATCTGAGGTAACCCAGCACAAGTTACCTATCGGGCGTCCGTCGTTCCCGAGCACGCCTGACCACGCTGTGCATTGAGAAACAGCCAATCAACGTTCGTCCAATTGATCGCATCCATGAACGCTCCAACATAGCTGGCGGCACTGGCGCCAAAGTCGATATGGTAGGAGTGTTCATACATATCGAGTGCGAGCAAGGGTGTGCCCCCTGCAAGCGTGTGACAGTGATCGGGCGCCCATTGATTGATAAGCTTTCCATCTCGTGGGCACCATGTAAGCAGCACCCAGCCCGAACCGCCGCCCAGCGCTTTAGCGATGCTGGCGAACTCACTTCTCCAACGCTCGTAAGAGCCGAATTGTCCTTCTAGGGCGCCGCGTAACACCAAACTGGGCTCACTTTCGACTCCCAGACCATCGAAGAACAGTTCGTGCAATATCATGGAATTAGCTGCAACTAATTGCTCTCGCTTCAGTCCGTTAACGACGTATCCGGGTGTCGTCGCTAAGTCTATTTCGGCAAGCTGCTCGTCGATGAGATTCAGACGTTTGACCGCACCGCTGTAATTATTTTCGTAATGGCTGACGATCAGCCGCTCCGACATGCCTTTCACCTTTTGGGGATCGCAGCCCAGCGGTTTAATTTCATAAGGCATGTCAAGCTCCCTTCCCATCACCTAAGTTTCGTCGCCACGATGTCTGAGGCGTACCCGGTACCTTATCGCATGCCGCTCGCCGGGCTATTTCGAGGCAGGCGCGCCGTCGAGAGCCGTGGATCAGGCACCTTGATCACCGATGCTGTTGTCGCTTTGCCGGCCAGCAATCCTTCTATCTTGCCACAGTGATGATGCAGACGTTACACGATGTTGTCGAAGATAGATACACCTGTGCCGCAAGGGGCTACGAATGGAGGAATTAGGATGAGCCAGGTCGAGCATATTTCGCCGGCACAAGCTGCGGCTCCCTCGACCGAACAAGCGGAGCCTAGCCCTCCTGAGTTGAGCCACTTCGGTCTGTTCTGGCGATTTTTGAAGTTTGGGACCTTCGCCTTCGGGGGGCCCGTCGCGCAGATCGCCATGATTCGCCGCGAGCTGGTCGACGAGGAGCGCTGGATCTCGCGAGATCGCTTCAACAAGCTCCTCGCAGTCATGCAGGTGCTACCCGGGCCCGAGGCTCATGAGTTGTGCGTGCATCTTGGCATGCGCGCTAAGGGGCGGGTAGGCGGGCTGCTCGCCGGCCTCGGCTTCATGCTGCCGGGGTTCGTCTTGATGCTGTTGCTCGCCTGGGTTTACACGCGCCTTCCGATCGCCGGTACCTTTCTTGGTGCAGCGTTCCTTGGTGTCCAGGCAGCCGTCGTCGCGGTCATTGCGCGCGCGGTCCACCGGATCGGTGAGCACATTCTGCTCGATCCCTGGCTATGGGCGGCGGCGATCATCACGGCGCTTGCATCCATCGCCGGAGTGACTTTCTGGATTGTTCTACCAGCTGCGGGTATCGGCTACGCTCTGGCGGTGTCACGACGCTACGTGCTGGCAGGTGGGGTATTGGTTGCGGTCGCGATCGCAGCTGCAGCCGCTTATGCCGGAGCGGGGCCAGACCAAGCCGTGACGACCGTAACGCGAGGCCCCGCGCCAACCACGTTCGCGCTGTTCATCGCTGGGCTGAAAGGCGGACTACTGACGTTCGGAGGCGCCTACACCGCCATTCCGTTCGTCCGCGCCGACACGGTTGGCCGCGGCTGGATGAGCGATGCGCAATTTCTCGATGGGCTAGGATTGTCGGGGATCCTTCCAGCCCCACTTGTCATCTTCGCCACCTTCGTCGGATGGATCTGCGGCGGGTTACCTGGCGCCCTTGCCACCACGGTCGGGATGTTCCTGCCGGCTTTCGGGTTTTCGCTGGTCCTTTACGAGCGCTTGGAAACGATCGTGGAGCATCATCGCCTGCAGCTCGTTCTCACCGGTATCGCGGCAAGTGTCGTAGGATTTATTGTTGTCACGCTCCTAGATTTGGGACGAACCACGGCCGCGAAGACGCCGAACCTCGCGATCAGCGCTCTCATCTTCATCGGAGCACTTGTCCTGCTCTATCGCTGGAAGAGCAAGCTTGCGACCCCAGTCGCGCTCGCTATCGGGGCCGGGATCGGTCTTGTAGGCCTTCAGTAGCGCATCGATCGTCGGCGACTGCAAGCTCTGGGATTCAATGGCTCCCAAATTCCGGTCGAAGAAACAGGCCACGACGGTCGACGGCCATCAATATGACGCGTTTCCCGAGATCAACTGGCTATACGCCCGAGTAACCAACTGGCTGGAGGGCTCATTCAAGTCCCTCCAGCCAGACGATGTCGCAACAAAGGGGGAGTGGAACACGGAAAACACTTCGCCCTGACAAAGAAGGTGGTCGCTCAGCCTACCGGTCAGACGAGTACAATAGTTCTCTCATCGTGAACCTAGGCTGATCATAGCGGAAAGCGCGACACCACCGCAGAGAGCGTGGTGATAGTTGTTGACGACAGCGGGTCGGTTTCTAGCCGATCAAGAAGGTTCTTCGGCCCGACGGTGCGGGCCGTGGGGCTCCGGGGAATAATGCGCAGAGCAGCAATCGTGCCGCCCATCGGCAGCTCCTTGGCAACGCGATCGACCTTCGTACTCAGTGAACTATTGCCCTTGCTAACGATTTGCATTAGCAGGGTTAGAAAAGCTGGAGATAATCGTGCCCGTAGTAGCCGCCATGTTGCTCGCTGCGTCTGATGCTGTTGCTCGTGCCACGCCTGCGCTCGAAACACAGACAGTGGACGAAATTGTCGTTACCGCGGATCGACGCGGCGGCTTCGGCGCTGATCTGGTTCAAGTCGGCACGTTTCGCGGCGCACGGCTGATCGACGTCCCTCTGACGGTCAATGTGGTGCCGCGTGAGCTGCTCCGCGCCCAGGCGGCGCAAAGCGTCTATGATGCGCTCCGCAACACCGCGGGCGTCAGCCGCGCGCAGCTCAACGGGGCGACCTACGACAATGTCGCGATCCGCGGCATCCTGGTCGAGAACCGGACCAGCTACCGGCTGAACGGCATGCTGCCCGTCATCAACCTCGTCGACCTGCCGGTGGAGAACAAGGACCGCGTCGAGGTGCTGAAGGGCGTGGGCGCGCTCTACTACGGCTTCGCGCCGCCCTCGGGCATCGTCAACCTCGTCACCAAGCGCGCCGACCGCGATGTGACGGAGGCGACGTTGCAGGTGAACGAATATGCCGGGACCAATGCCGCGATCGACCTCGGCCGGCGCTTCGGCGACCGGGCGGGCCTGCGCTTCAACGGTGCGGCGGGGATCGTGGAGACGGGGATCGACCGCTTCTCCGGCGAGCGCTTCGTGGCGGCGCTGGCGGGCGACCTCGCGCCCACCGACCGGCTCAAGCTCGCCTTCGACGTGGAGCATGTGTCCAAGGACGTGACGGAGCCCGCCGCGCTCCAGCTGCTCCCGGCCGCGCAGGGGCGCGTGCCGGCGATCCCCGATCCGCGGACGAACTTCGGCGGGGAGAATCTTCGCTACGCCGCACACGCCACCAACTGGCTCGGCCGCGCCGATTGGCGGGCGTTCGACAGCCTGGTGCTGACCGCGGAATATGGCGAGGCGCGCACCGAGCGCGACCGCGATTTCGCCCAGCTGGAGAGCTATGGCGGCGCGAACGGGCAGGGGGTGCTTCGCATCTTTCCCACGCGCGACCAGCGCTACCGCAACCGGAACGCCCGCGCCGAGCTCGCCGCCGCCTTCTCGACCGGTCCGGTGCGACACAACCTCGTCGCCGGAGTGACGAGCAACTGGCGCTTCCAGAACGGTCGTAACGGCGCGTCCTTCACGGTCGCCCAGAGCTTCCTTGCACCGCGCGACGTGCAGCCGGTGGAGCCCACCCGCTTCACCGCCGCCCCGCTCCACATCCGCGACCTCGGTTACTACGTGACCGATCGGATGAGCTCGGGGCCGGTGGACCTGCTCGCAGGGCTGCGCCGATCCGAATATCGCAGCCGCGCCACTTCGGCGACCGGCATCACCACCCGGTTCGAGTTGTCGAAATGGACGCCGTCAGTTGGCCTGATCGTCAAGCCGACCGGGAAGCTGTCGCTTTACGTCACCTATATCGAAGGGCTGGAGGAGGGCGGCACCGCGCCGTCCAACGTCGTCAACGCCTTCGAGGTGCTGCCTCCCGCTGTCACTCGCCAATACGAGGCGGGCATCAAGGGCGAGCTGTTCCGCCGCGTCGTGCTCCAGCTGGCGGGGTTCCGCATCGAGCGGCGCTTTGCCTTCACCGACCTGACGGACAATGTCTTCAAGCTGGCCGGCGACACGCGTTATCAGGGCGTCGAGGCATCACTGTCGGGCGAGGTAACGCGCGCGCTGTCGGTCTACGCATCTGGCCAGTGGCTCGACGCGGAGATCCGCCGGTCGAATCAGGCCGCGCTTGTCGGCAACACGCCGGAGAACACGCCGGAATGGACGGCCAGCCTGTTTACCGAATATCGTCCGATCGAGCGGCTAGGGTTAGGTGCGGGCGTGTTCCATGTCGGCGCGCGCGCGGTGGACGCCGCCAACACCGCCTCGGTAGACGGCTACACGCTCTTCTCGGCCTCAGCGCGCTACACCTTAGCCGGCGCCACGCCGATGACGCTCCAGCTCAACGCCGACAACCTGTTCGACAAACGCCACTGGTCGGCCGCGGGAAACAACCTGCTCGGTGTCGGCTTGCCGCGTCAGGTCAAGCTGACCGCCCGGATCCCATTGTGACAACTCGCCACTTCCTCGTCCGGCTGCACCTCTGGTTCGGGCTGACGCTCGGGCTGGTCTGGGCGGTGCAGGGTTTGACGGGGGCGGCCCTGGTCTTTCATCGCGAACTGGATCGTTGGGGCGTGAAGATTACGTCGGGCCCGATGGCGCCGGTGGACCGGCTCATTGCTGCCGCCGAACGGCAGGCGGGCACGCCGGTGCGAATGCTTTCCGTCGCTGATTCGAAGGGCGGCATCCTGCAAGCCTCATACAAGGACGCGCACGGATACGATCGCAATGTTCGACTGGATGCCGCGTCGGCAAGAGTCGTGGACGACCGTTCCGGCGCGTCAGGTTGGCGCTGGGTCTACAACTTGCACGAAGAGTTGCTGCTTGGTGATCGCGCTTCGACGTTGGTTGGCCTGACGGGACTGTTCCTCGCCAGTATTGCCGCGACCGGTCTTTGGCTCGGCTGGCCGCGCCGCCGGGGCTCGCTTGCGGCGCTGACGCCATCGCAGTGGCAAGGGCGGCGGCAGAAATTGCGCAGCTGGCATCGCATGTGGGGACTCACCGCCGCAGCCGTGCTCATCATCGTTGCACTGAGTGGCGCGGCCACCGTACTACGTCCGCAGCTATGGTCGCTGTTACAGCGAACGACACCCTTTCGGCCGCCTTACAAGGCAGCCGGCCCGCTCCCAGAGCGTATGGTGACGGCTGGGGATGCCTGGAGTGCCGCACAGCGCGTCTTTCCGGATGGGCGCTTCGTTCGCGTGACGATGCCCGTTGCCGGTTCGCCCGCCTACTATGTCCGCGTGCTCCGACCCGGGGAGATACGCGCGTGGTCTGGCACTAGTAGCGTCGTGGTCGATGCTGGCTCTGGCCGGATCCTCGCGCGACATGACGCTCTAACGGCGCCTTGGCCCAATCGGCTATATGATGCCGTCTTCTCCCTCCATAACGGCGAAGCCGCCGGAGTTGTTGGCCGCCTCCTTGTCTTGCTGGCTGGGCTCGCGTTGCCCGTCCTATATGTCACGGGACTTCTCTCCTGGTGGCGCAGGCGCAAGATCAGGGTTGCCGGTTGAATTTCGTTGTTTGGGAAAGTGGTCGCAACCCGTCCATCAAGCGGGGCCGGCCTGGATGAGGCCGTTTGGTTGCCCTCCGCCGCTGGGCAGATACGGTAATAGAGAGCGGCGGAGGATTGGGCGTAAGTTATATATGTCGGCGACATGCTGTGAATAATTGGATCGAAAATGATGTTACCGAGTCATCGTCAACCCGAAACGTCCACTAATCCTTCTTCACATTAGTCTTGTTGATTGCGACCCGCATCGAACGGGCGAGAACGCGGGCATCGGCATTTGCCCAGAAATGAACGTAAAACAGCCGCGGCTCGTCTTCCAGCATGTGGTTATGGAGAGCCGTAACCTCAATGCCCTGCGAGCGCAGCGTCCGCAGCACCTCAGGAACCTCGCTCGCAATCAGTACGAGGTCGCCGGTGATCGCAGCCTTGCCGCCGCCCGTGGGTTGAAAATTGATTACGTTGGCGACGCCCATGGCCTGCGGGATGGCCATGCCGGCATCGGTCAGGCGTTCTGCCCGCGGAATGCCGAACTGGTAAGTGCCACCGGCAATCTTGCCCTTTGCTCCCATCAGGCGATCCAGAGACGCTAGATCGAGGCCCGGAAGTGTCGTCGCCGGGGCAGACGCTGGCTGCGGCCCGAGCGGAGTGCGGCTCAACGCGAGCGCTGCGCGCAGCCCCTGCGCGAGCTTAACCGGATCGCCGTGTGCCGCGATGTGCATGTACATAGTCGCCGGCGATGAGCGAAGCACGTGATTGTGCAGGGCAGTGATGGTGAAGCCACTCGCGAAGAGGCGAGCCAGAACAGGGTTCACCTCGGCATGCGTCAGAACGAGGTCGCCCATGATCATCACCTCATCGCCCATCGGCTGAAACGCCGCCCAAGAACCGAGCGCGAGGGCAGGTTTGATCGAGACGCCATCGAGGGTGACCGAAAGATCGCTCCGGGGAAACGAGAACCGGTGCACGCCATCTGCAGAGACCGTGCCGGGTCGACCAAGCGCCGCATCGACCTTGCTCCAGTCCGGCTCCGCCATCGCCGCGGTTGGCAGCGCTAGCGCCGCAAGCGCCATCACCGTCAACTTCTTGAACATAATCACTCCTCTATCATCAGTTGACCCGACATGGAAATGCCTCGCGCAATGCGAACGTCACGCCGGCTAGGCGAGGAAGGCTGCCTGTGGTCCGGTTTCTCCGGGCCCATGTAAGGTAGATTCTGCTGAGCTGGCCACGATTATAGCCCCGCCCACATATACCGTTGGCGTTACCGCCTTTCCCGAAAGCCGCAAGTGTATCGGCAACACCCTGGATATACGTATCGCACTGCCCGTCTGCCTTACCAGCCTCGGCTTGGCATCGCGCATAGAATTGATTGCCTGTCTCCCCAACTTGAGCGGCAACAGGTATCGACACCACAGCGTACGTCACGGCCGCCGCGACCGCAATCTCTCGAACCACCTAATGCCTCCTCAGGTCATTCCTATAAAAATACTCGTAGGCGATTTGCCATCACCGCTCACCGACATCCGGTGCTTTAGGGCGCGGTGGACAGGGAGCCATCTATATTGATCGTTAGACACCACAAAGCCCGTCACTCTGCCCTCAATCTCTAGGTCCTAACGCTGATTCGTAGCTTGCCGATCGATCTCGTTGCCATGCTGCGCGTGCGCCGTCTCGGTCAGACTGGTTCCCCCGCGGTCGGCAAGAACGGCCTCGGTAATCGATTTCGGTAGGGGCAGGGGGCGCTCGGTTCGTGATATGATCGGCAGCACGATCAGGAAATGAGTAAAATAGTAGGCGGCCGCGATCTGGCTGACCATGACGTATATCGGCTCCGCCGGTGAGCCGCCGCAGTAGCCCAACACCAGCACATCAACGACCAAAACCCAGAAGGCGATTCGGGCTTTTGGACGGAAATTGTTCGATCTGACCGGAGACGTATCTAGCCAGGGCAAGAAGAAAAGCAACAGGATCGAACCGGCCATCGCCAGCACACCCCAGAGTTTCGCCGGAAGAATGACATCAACCGTAAAGGCACGCAGAATCGCGTAAAAAGGCCAAAAGTACCACTCTGGAACAATCTCGGGGGGCGTCGAGAGCGGGTTAGCTTCGATGTAGTTCTCAGCCGGGACGAAAAGGTTGGGTGAAAAGAAGGTGAGGGCGGCGAACAGCAATAGGAATATACCCACCCCCACAGCGTCCTTGGCGGTATAGTAGGGGTGGAACGGCACGGTATCCTGCTCGCCCTTCACCTCCACGCCTGTCGGGTTGTTTGAACCCGGAATATGCAACGCCCAGATGTGCAGGATGATGACGCCTGCGATCACGAACGGCAACAGATAGTGGAGCGAGAAGAAGCGATTCAGCGCTGCATTATCTGGAGCATAGCCGCCCAGCAGCCACACGCGCAGCGTCTCGCCCACGCCCGGTATTGCGGAGAAAAAGCCGGTGATTACCTGGGCCCCCCAAAAGCTCATCTGCCCCCACGGGAGCACATAGCCCATGAAGGCGGCGGCCATCATCAACATTAAAATCACCACTCCGAGCAGCCAAACCACTTCCCGGGGCGCCTTGTACGACCCGTAGTATAGGCCGCGGAAAAGGTGGATGTAGACAACCGCGAAAAAGAAACTGGCTCCCGCGGCATGGCAATAACGCAAAAGCCACCCTTGGTTGACGTCGCGCATGATGTGTTCGACAGAACCGAAAGCCTGCGCGGCCGAAGGCGTGTAGTGCATCGCCAGAACGACGCCGGTGATGATCTGGATCGCCAGCGCCAGTCCGGCCAGAACTCCGAAATTCCAGAAATAGTTCAGGTTTCGTGGCACGGGGTAACCCGCGCCGACCGCATTATACACCAGCCGCGGCAGGGGCAGCCTTTCATCAATCCAGCGCATCAGTGGCTGCTTGGGCTCATAATGACTGGCCCAGGGAAAGCTCATCGTACGGCTCCTCGCCTTGCGCGACACACGCGGTGACCGCGACCCGGTTTGCAGCGCGATACAACTGCTATATAGTACGGTCAATCGGCGTGTAGGTGTTTCACTAATCGCCACACTGTCCTATGGGGATCTGTGGCTTGACCATTCAAAAGCCTGGCCTTGCCGACTGGACGCGCGCGGTGGTGGAGCTATTGGCTATCGCGGTTGGGGGATGGGCATTCTTCACGACTGAAGAACCAGTCCCGGCCACGCTGTTTTTGGGAGCAGGAGTTCTCGCCGGGGAACTGATAGGCCGAGCGGCTGAAAACTGGGTCAAGCGTCGACAGTCGCGCAGACCACAGCGCTGAGACCGTCGGAGGATGGTGAAAAGCACGGTTTTTGTGCGTAAAGTGGAGTTGCAATGCCCTCACCAGATCCCAACCCTTGGCTCCTCCTAATTCCTCAGCTTCCGGCAAAACCGGCTTATCTGCGGGTCAAGGTGTGGCGCCGGCTTCAGGTAATCGGCGCGGCGCCGCTCAAAAATGCCGTGCATGCGCTGCCTAACCGCGACGACACGCGAGGCTTGTTTGAAGAACTGCATCGGGAGATTCTGGCCAACGACGGTGAAGCCCTGATCCTCGAAGCGCGGCTGGTCGGCGGTCTGGGCGACGCAGCCCTTCGCGGCATGTTTGATGCCGCGCGGGATGCTGACTATGAGGAACTAGCTCGCGAGGCTCGTGTGCTAGCGGCGGGTGACGAGGTCACTCCGGCGGACGTCGGGCGACTGCGGAAACGCCTGGATGACGTAACCGCGATTGATTTCTTCGGCGCACACGGGCGCCAGGTCGCCGAGGCGGCGATCGTCGAGCTCGACCGTCTGTCGCATCAACATCCGGACGTCAGCGGACCTGGCGCGCCGGAATTAACCTCGGCGGAACTCAAAGGGCGCACATGGGTGACGCGCCGGCACGTCCACGTCGACCGTATCGCCTCGGCATGGTTGATCGGTCGCTTCATCGATCCGGCAGCGACGTTCAAATTTGTCGATGGCCGAAACTACGCTCCCGCTCCAGGCGAACTGCGGTTCGATATGTCCGGAGCCGAGTTCACGCACGAAGGAGACAGCTGCACTTTCGAAACTTTGGTGACGCGGTCCGATCTTGAAGCCGATCGCGCGCTGCAGGCGATCGGCGAGATCGTACATGATCTCGACATCGGGGATGCCCGCTACAACCGTCCGGAAACGGCAGGTGTTCAAGCGCTGATTTACGGCATTTGTGCGGGCAATGAGGATGACGAGGACCGCATCGCGAAAGGATCACTGCTGCTCGATGGGCTGTACGCCACCTTCTCGCAGCAACGAAGCGAAGTCTGACCGCGCTCCCGGAGATCCGAGCGGTGGCGTGCGACAAGCAGACCGGCGGAGAGGCCTGGGCCTGAACCAGCATCAACCGTCCATGGCGAGAGGAGAACGAACCGGCGCCATGCGGCTGCTGCTGATAGAGGATGACGCGGAAACCGGCAACGCCGTCGTCGCGGCGTTGCGCGCGCACGGTCACGCCGTCGATTGGGAGACCAACGGACAAGGCGGGCTCGATCGCGCCGCTACCGATGCTTACGCCTTGCTGGTCGTCGATCGCATGCTGCCCGGGATCGATGGACTCTCGCTCGTCGCCGAACTTCGCCAGCGACAAATCGCGGCTCCCGTGCTGATGCTCACCGCGCTCGGCTCGATCGAGCAACGGGTTGAAGGTCTCGAAGGGGGCGCTGACGACTATCTCGTCAAGCCCTTCGCGATCGCCGAGCTCCTGGCGCGCATCGAAGCGTTGCAGCGCCGCGCAGCCGGTCCGCCCAGCATCCTGTCGCTCGGCGATCTGACGCTCGACCGTCTCGCCCGCACGGTGCGGAGAGGCGACACGCCGATCGAGCTGATCCCGCGCGAGTTTCAGCTTCTCGAGCTCCTGATGCTCAACTCGCCCGCCGTGCTCACCCGCCTGATGCTATTGGAAACGGTGTGGAAGTTCCGGTTCGACCCCGGCAGAAACCTTGTCGAGAGCCATATCAGCCGGCTGCGGACCAAGATCGATCGGGGCGGCGATCCGCCCCTGATCCATACCGTGCGTGGAGAAGGCTATGCCGCTTGGAGTGAGTAGCCGGCTGCTGCGCTCGACGTTGGTCCGCGTCGTGGCGCTTAATGCGCTGCTGCTCGTCATCAGCATGGTCGCCGGCGCGCTCGGCGGCTGGCTCGCGACCCGCACGGTCGTCGAGCGACAGGCGCGGAGCCGCGTCGAGCTCGAGACACATGCGATCGCGCTCGAAGCGCAACGGGGAGGCTTGGATCGCGCGCTCGATATGATCCGCATCAGGGCGGAGCGGCCCGGGTCGCCCGAATATTATCTGATCGGGCCGGACGGCCGCAGGCTGATCGGCGACCTTCAAATCGTGCCGAAAGCGGCCGGTTGGCACTTTGTCGAGCAGCCTTCGCCGCAACCAGGCGTAGAGGGCGTGCATCTGCTGTCACTGACGCGGCGCCTTCCGGATGGCTCACTCCTTATCGTTGGGGAGGACATGGAGCGCAGCGACGCCATCCGCGACGCTGTTTTCGGGGCCATCCTGATCGCAGGCGGCATCGCGTTGGCGTTCGGTATCGTTGCCGGCCTCCTCGCCACCCGGCAGACCTTCCGGCAGATGCAGCGAATCAACGCGGCCGTCCGCGCGGTTGAGGGCGGCGATCTCTCGGCGCGGATCGGCGCGCCGGCCAACCCGCGCACCGATCTCGATCAGCTCGCGCTGGCGGTCGACCGGATGCTCGACCGGATTGACACGCTGGTCGCCACGATCCGCCGTGTGTCGGCCGAGGTCGCTCATGACCTACGAACGCCGCTCACGCGCGTGAGGCACGCGATCGAAACGGCGCTCGCGCAGCCTGACGACGAAAAGCGGACCGCGACCTTGGCACAGGCGATGGCCGGGCTGGACGACGCGCTTCGTCTGTTCAGCGCGGTGCTGGATCTTGCCGAGATCGATGCCGGCAAGGCGCGTGCGCGGTTCGAGCCGCTCGACCTGGCGGAGATCGTGGACCGGGTGGTGGATGCCTACCGTGCCGAAATCGAGGCCTCCAGCCGCCACATCTCGGTGAGCTCGGCTCGAGCGGCAGTGGTCGCCGGCGACGCCGATCTGCTGGCGCGCGCTCTCGCCAACCTGATCGAGAACGCGCTCAAATACTCCCGTGACGAAGCTCGGATAGACGTTTCGGTTTCCGAGCAGCCCGGCATGGTGACGATGGCGGTCGCGGACGACGGCCCTGGCGTGTCCGATGGCGAGGTCGCCGAGATGTTGCGCCCGTTCGGGCGCTTGGATCGAGCGCGGCGGGAATCCGGCAACGGTCTCGGCCTCGCGATCGCTGATGCCGTAGCTCGGCTGCACCGCGGAACGCTGGCGTTTGCGAGACTCCAGCCGGGTTTGGCCGTTGAGATCAGATTACCGCGCGAACCGGCGGCGACAGCGGTCGCCGACGCTCGCTTGTCCTGAACCGTTAGAACCTGACGGTTGCGGTAATCCCATACGTCCGCGGGTCCGCAGGTTGCCCGGCCACCAACCCGGTGTTGCCCGACTGCAGCGCGAGCAATTCGTAATAGTCATGGTCGAACAGGTTGCGGACCCAGCCGAAGATGTTGAGCCGGTCGTCGGCAGTGCGAAATCCCAGCCGGACGTTTTCGACTGAATAGCCGTCGACGTCGGTGTAACGAGAGCGCGTCGCATTTGACGAGAACTTGCTGCGCGCCGTGCCGTCAAACCCGAAGTAGGCGTTGCCCGCGGTGCTGACCGGCAGCGTGTATTCGAAGGCGTAGCTGGCCGACCATTTCGAGACGCCGGGAAGCCAGCTGCCCGACGCGTCGCAAAAAGGCGGGCTGAACCCGCCCGGCGTGCCCGGCGCGCTCGGCGTGCCGACGATATTGCCGTTCGCATCGACCGGCAGCACGGTGCCGCCCGACAGTTCCGGCGGGCACGGAGCATCTGGAAACCGTATGTAGCGTGCGTCGGTGAACGCGCCGTTGGCGTAGAGCGAGAACCTGTCGCTGGGCCTGAAGCTGAATTCGGCCTCAGCCCCGCGTGTGCGGACCTTGACCGCGTTGGCGAGATAGGCGAGCACGACACCGCCCGACTGGTTGTTCGTCACCGTCGTCTGGTAGTCCTTGATCTCGGTCCAGAACGCCGAAAGGTTGAGCGTCGCGCGACGATCGAAAAATTGCGACTTCAGGCCGATCTCGAAATGATCGATCTTCTCCGGGCGCACGGTGACGGCGTTCAGCACCGGCGCCCCGTTCGACAGGGGAAGGCCGTTCATGTTGATGCCCGCCGATTTGAACCCGTGCGCAAAGGTGGCATAGCTCATAACCTCACGGGCGACGTCGTAAGACACCGTCAGATCATAGGCCAGGTTCCATGAGTCGAACTTCTCGGCGTAGGATTGCGGCGGCAGGGTATTGCGCTGATCGCTGTTGAGCGTGGTGCTGCCGCTGCCCGTCGTCACAGTCGCGGAATAGGCTCCGTCCTTCTTGTCATAATTCAGGCGCACGCCCGGCAGGATGCGCAGCCGGTCGGAGACTTTCCAGGTCAGCTGCCCGAATATCGCCGCGCTGACGCTCTTGTACCGGATGTCGTTTTCCGAACGCAGCCCGTCGAGGATCGCCGGGTTGCAGGCGTTCGCGGCCGGCGGATTGCATCCGCTCGACCCGGCGGGCACGTTGCCGGGATTGAGCAGCCAGCGGCTCGCTGCCGACCCCTGTTCCTGCGCGCCCTCGGTGCGGAAGCGCTGCCAGAAATAAAAGCCGCCAGCGACGAAATCGAAACGCTCGCCATCGTAGGCGTAGCGTACCTCCTGGGTGACCTGGCGGTGACGCGACGGGTTGCCCGAGAAGGTCGTGATCGGCAGCCCGGTGAAGTCGCGGTCGCTGGACGGCAGCCAGTTCCACAGCCGCCAGGCGATGATCGAGGTGAGCGTGCCGGATCCCAGCTTCCAATCGGCGATCAACGATATCCCGGCCGAGTCTTGCCCTGCCTTCAACTCCGCGTCGAGGTCGGTGAGACGGTCGAACGCATTGGTGCTGGGCGGCGCATAGTCGAACGCAGCCGCCAGTGCGGCATACTGCCGGTTAAGCGAGCGCTGCGTCGCGCCGGTTCGCACATAGATCTGTGCGCCCGCTTCGGGCCGCTGTCGGCTGTAATCGCCGACCAGGCGTAGATCGAGATCGTCCGACGCGCGCCACAACAGCTGGCCGCGCAGGCTCAGATTGTCGCGCTCGTTGATCCAGCGCCGCGTCGCGACATTGTAGATGGTCCCGCGGCGCGATGTCGTCGAAAACGCGAAGCGGGCGGCCAGGTTTTCGGTCAACGGCCCGGAAACCGCACCCTTCGCCTGACGAAGTTCGAGATTGCCGAGCGATGCCTCGAGATAGGCTTCGGGCGTGAAGCTGGGCTTGCGAATGCCGACGTTGATCGCGCCGGCGGTCGTGTTCTTGCCGTAGAGCGTACCCTGCGGGCCGCGCAGCACCTCGACGCCCGCCACATCGAACAGGTCGGACACGGCCGTCGCGATTCGGCTGTAATAGACCTGGTCGATATAGATCCCGACGCCCTGTTCGAGGCCGTCGTTGGTCAGCCCGAGCGGCGCGCCCAGTCCGCGAATGTTGATCGCCGCGTTGCGCGAATTGGTGCCGTAATAGGTGAGCGACGGCTGAAGCTGGACGAGCTGCGAGACATTCTGGCTGCCCGATTTCGCGATCACCGAATCGGTCAGGACCGACACCGCGATCGGCACATCCTGCACCGACTCCTCGCGGCGGCGAGCGGTGACGGTAATGTCATTTCCCGTCTGGTCGGCGGGAGTGGGGGCGTCTGCTACCGACGAGGGTGCGGTCTGCGCTGACACGCACACGGGCGATGCGGCCGAAACAAGCAGCAGTACGCGCAGTGCTGTGTTCACCTTCCGCCTATCGCCTTACCTTCAAGACCGCATCCCCGTTCGACCATGTCGAGGGCGACACGCTCGCCTTCGTCCACGCGACCTGTCCGGGCGTCGTCCGACCCATAGATGCCCGCCAGCACGGTCCGCGCGCGGCCATCGGCCAGGCGATGCTCTCGCTCCACGCCGGCCGTAGTCTCGGCCGGGCGGGCGACCCGCTCGTAGTCTTCGCTGGCCTCGCCGCCGCGGTCCTCGCCGGCTCCGGCCTCTACATTTGGGTCGCCCGCCATCTCACCTGCCGGCGAACAAGGCATTCGGGCAGGACGATGGCCTTTGAGTAGCCCCCTGGCATTCTAGGCGGTCGGAAGTGGCGAACGCTGCGAGGGTTCGGCGAGGTCGTATTAACGCAAAGAGCTCTGCGCGCCGATCAGCGGGTAAGCCGGCCAAAGCGGGTCGTCCGCCGCGACTGCGTTCTTGCTCGCTCGCCGCTGTGCGCTACAGAGTCGGTATTTCGGGCAGGGGGAGGGTGCGCATGAATGCTAAGGATCTGGCCAAGTCGGTCGCGCAGAGCCAGGGCTTGACGGAGGCGGCGGCGAAGAAGGTGGTAGACGCCGTCGTCGAGGCCGTGGCCGAGGCGGCCGCCGCCGGCGACGAGATCAACCTGCCGGGCTTCGGCAAGTTCAAGGTGAAGGATATGCCCGAGCGCGGTGGACGCAACCCGGCCACCGGTGAGGCGATCACGATCGCCGCATCGAAGAAGCTGATGTTCACGCCGGCCAAGGCGCTCAAGGACCGGCTGTAGCCGCAGGTGTCCGGCGGACGGCGCCGCGGGCAGGGTGGTTCCGGCGACCTGAAGGAGAAGCTCGCGCGCGTGCCTTGGGCCTCACGGGGCCGTGTGACGCCGATCTCCCGGCTGGCGCAGTCCATCGTGCCTGTCGGCAACAAGGAAGGCGTGCCGCAGGGCGATCTGTCGTTGCACATCCCGATTCAGGATCCCGCTCACGAGGACTGGGTGCTGGACATCCAGGGGACCGCCTTCCAGGCCGGCCGCGGCAAGCTCCTCACCTGCTGGCACGTCGTCGAGCAGCTCCGCTTTCGAGAGCGCGAGGCGTATATCTGGGCCAACAGCCGGCTGGGCGGGGTAGAGGCGCAGCGTCCGTACCCGTTCGCGGCGGCTCTCAAATACTATGACCCGCGCTTCGAGAATGGTGGCCCCGGCGTGGACGCCGGCGTGCTCATCTGCCCGGCCGTGAGCACCCCCGAATGTCCTTACGACGTGCCCCCTGTGACGTGGGGAGACTCGACAGGGGTAGGGGTGGGCGACCGCGTGCTGATCGGCGGCTTCCCGCTCGGGCGCGACCTGTTCTTCTCAAATCCGACGAACCGGGGCCTCGTGCAGCCCTCATTCTTCGACGGCATCATCAGTGCGGTAGTCCCGGCTCTGCAGCTCGGCGAGACCAGGCTGTTCCAGATCAGCTCGGTCGCGCTCGGCGGGATCAGCGGCGGTGTGGTCTGCGATCCTCGAACCGGCGCGGTGCTCGGCATGGTGACGAGCGGCCTGACGATCGGCGAGGTTGACCTGCCGATCACCTATGCCCTCCCGAGCGAAGTCCTTCAGCCGTTCGTCGACGCGATCAGCTTCGACGTCGGCGACGGCGAGCGCTGGCGATAGTAGGCTGCCGATCTTCGATGTTCCGTCGGGCCGCACCTTGCATTTCCGTCCCCGGAGGCTCACATCACATCCATGGCGACGCACCCTGACTCCGTCACGTCGAAGAACCGGAAACCGGCTGTTCTCGGTCGCAGCGCCGCGACCGGCCGCTTCGTCATGGCCCCGGTCGCGACCAAGAAGGGCACCGTGTCGGACAAGCAGATCACCGCCGCGGTGAAAAGCGTGCTCGCCAAGAAGAAGTAGATTGGCGGCGCCTGCGACGTCGGCCGACGACGTCTTCATCAACTGCCCCTTCGACGACGCGTTCGCGCCCACGTTCCGCGCGCTCATTTTCGCGATCATCGTCTGCGGCTTCCGGCCGCGCTCCGCGCGCGAGCTGGACGATGGCGGGCAGACCCGGATCGACAAGATCCTGAGCCTCATCGAGGAATGCCGCTACGGCGTGCACGATCTATCGCGCACCGAGCTCGACGCCGTCCACAACCTGCCGCGCTTCAACATGCCGCTCGAGTTGGGCCTGTTCCTGGGCGCGAAGCGCTACGGCGGCAAGCACCAGAAAGCCAAGCGCGTGCTGATCCTCGACGTGGAGCAGTACCGCTATCAGCGGTTCATCTCCGATCTCGCCGGCATGGACATTCACGAGCACGGCGGCGCTCCGATGCGAGCGCTGCAGGAAACGCGCGACTGGCTCGCCAACGTGTCGCGCCGCGAGCTGCCGAGCGCCGACCGGGTGCGGCGCGTATACGAGGCGTTCAGAGCCGATTTGCCGGACCTTGCGGCGGCGCTCGAGTTCGATCCCGACCGCATCCCATATGTCGACTTCGAGCGGCTTTTGGCGAGGTGGCTGTTGGAAGCGCCGGCCGCGGTCGGCGGCGCATAGGATCATCTAGCTCGTTACGCTATCAGAACGATAATATATCTTATGTTAAATCAATGGCTTAGCAGATTTCCGGCATCGTTCTTGCAGAGACTGACGTGGCTTTTTCGCAGCTAAGGCTTGCCAGTCAGTCGCGAGTTAGCCGCGCCGTCGTTCTCGCGCGCGAGCGTGTCGCGGATCTTCGTAAAGATCCTGCAGCGCGCGCAGCCGAAACGCATTCCACCAGCGTTGCCAGCGATGCTCCTCGGCATCGTGGAGCATGTGACATCGCTGGCATAGCGCGGCGAGATTGCGCGGCGCGCTATTGCCAGGATCATGATCCAGATGCGCGCAGGCCAGCACGACATAGGTGATCCGCACGACGTCGAGCGCGAAGAGGTCGCCGACCTTCACCCGTCGCCCCTCTCCCGATCGCCAGCATCGCGCTTCGCTATCCCACCAGCGCCCATCGCCCAGATGCGCGACGTGCCGAAGATGCGGTCGCCGGCAGCGTTCGCAGCGCCCTCCTGCCCGCACGAACCGGATCTGGTCCGACAGCAGCGGCCAGTCGATCGGGTACAGCCAGCGGTTTTCGGGGCGGATCGGCATCCATGACTCTATGAGTCATGCGAAATGAGAACAAAAGGAAAATCTCGTTCCCTTCATGTTCTTATCCAGCATATCATGCGCGCATGTCCGCGTGTGTGATTCCCCTGTCCCAACCGATGCCGATCGCCGATCTGCCGCCAGCGTTTCGCCTGAGGGTGGTGAGCGCGGCCGGCGCTGGCTTCCCCTCGCCTGCCCAGGACTGGGAGGAAACCGCGATCGATCTCGTGGCGCTGCTGCGCCTCGACCGCGCCGCCAGCTTCGTGTTCCGGGTCAGCGGACAGTCCATGATCGACGCTGGAATCTATGATGACGACGTGGTGGTGGTCGATCGCGACGCCACGCCGGTTAGCGGCCGCATCGTCATCGCCGTGGTCGACGGGGGCTTCGTGATCCGCCAGTTGGTCTGGCGCGACGGCAAGCCGGTCCTCGAGGCCCGCAACGCGCGGATGCGCTACGACGCGGTGATCGCGGATGAGAGTGTCGAAGTGTGGGGCGTCGTCCGCGCCTCCGTGCGCAACCTGCAGGGCTGACCGCCATGTGGGCGATCGCTGACGTCTCCAACTTCTATTGCTCGTCGGAGAGGGTATTCGACCCGTCGCTGCGCGATAAACCGCTCATCGTGCTGAGTAACGGGGACGGCTGCGCCATCGCGCGCTCCGAGGAGGCCAAGGCGCTGCACATCAAGATGGGTGCGCCGATGTTCAAGATTCGTGATATCGTCCGCGAGCATGGCATCCAATACCGCAGCAGTTCCTACGAATTGTATGCCGACATGAATCGTCGCTTCAATCAGGTCCTCGCCGAGCACAGTTGCACGGTCGAGGTGTACTCGATCGACGAATCGTTCTTTCGCCTGCCGGTGCTCCCGAACGGCCTGGGCGACGTGGCGGCCGCGCACCGCGTGATCGCGGCCGTCAAGCGTGCGACGGGCCTGCCGATCCGCATCGGGCTTGGCCCGACCCGGACGCTGAGCAAGGTTGCCAACGCCCTCGCCAAGGCGTCGGAGAAGGTCTGGAAGGGCGTGGTCGACCTGCACGACATCGAGCTGCGGCGGCGCCTGTTCGCGCAATGGCCGGTCGAGGAGGTCTGGGGCATCGCGCGAGCGATGACCGAGCGGCTGCGACCGCTCGGCGTCAGGACGACGGCCGATCTTGCCGCCCTCCCCCCGGAGGTCGCGCGCGACGTGGGGACGGTGATGCTGGAGCGGCTCGTGCGCGAGCTGAACGGCGTCGAATGCACCGATTTCGAGCCGGAGCCGCCCCCGTCCAAGGCGACCGCGGTGACCCGCTGCTTCGGTGAGCCGGTGCGCGAGGTCGCGGCGCTGCGCGAGGCGATGGTGCGCCGCGCGGTCCGCGCGGCCGAGAAGATCCGCGCGCAGGATCTCGCTGCCACCCGCCTGATCGCCTTTGCCCACGGAAGCCGGTTCAAGCCCAACGCGCCGTCCGCCTCGCGCATAGCGCGGCTGTCGCCGGCGACCAATGATCCGCGCGTGATCGGCGGTATGGCGGGCCGCATGGCGGATGTCATGTACGAAACTGGCGGCGTCTACACCAAGTGCGGCGTCATGCTCGAGGGGCTGGAGCCGATGACCGCGCACCAGGCCGACCTGTTCGCGGTGCCCGATCCGCGATCCCCTGCCCTGCTCGCCGCGATCGACGGGCTCAACGGGCGGTTCGGCCGCAACACGATGCGGCTTGCCTCCGAGGGCTTTGGCCAGAAGAGCTACGACACCAAGCGTGCTTTCAAGAGCCCGTCCTGGACCACGCGGATCGATCAGGTGCCGATCGCGCGGTGAGATCAATAGCGATAGCCTGCCTGCCGGCAGGCCGCTGCCAGCTTCATCACTCGCCCATCCTTCGCGCCGTACTGGCGCAACCGTGCGGAATAGCTGTAGGCGCTTGCAATCATAGCGGCGTGTGCTCGCAAACAGCCTGATTTCCTGCTCACGCTTTCTGCCACTGGCGGGGAGCGTCCTGCTCGAATTATCTGCCAGTGTGCTCGCCATCATCCGGCGCTGCTTGCAAACGGGGCGTTGTGCTCACGCTCCGTGCCAATGGGCTCTCCAAACCCGTAGCCGGCAAGCGCTTTTGCGAAGCAGGTTTCCAGAACAGTTCTGACAAGCGGCGGGCCGCAGAAATGCGTTGTCGTCATGGCCCGCCCGCGAGGTCGTCAGAAAGGAAGGTTTTCGCGAACAGGGCCAGCGCATAATAGGCGATGACACCACGCAAGCGGAAAGGGTGCGATGACCAAAACCGAAATGCTGGAGACGATGAAACGCCTCGACGCCCATGCGAATGCCCTGCTGCTGATCGGTGCTTCCGATATCGATCTGCTCGGCGGCATGTTCGACGTGATGCCGGACTTCAAGGCGCTGCTCGATGCCGGATACGGCGAAGAGATCGAGAGAAACGCCGGTCGCTTCCCCGGCCTGCACCGCTACGCCGTCATGCTCTCAAATATCGCCGAAGGGATCGCGGACGGCTCCATCCGGGTGCCACGCTGACGCCACTCCCGCTGGCAGATAATGTGAGCAGGCGACCATGACTGCGAGCAGCGCCGGATGATGGCGAGCACATTGGCAATTAGCGTGAGCAGACTGCTCCGCCCATTGTCAGATAATCCGAGCAGAAAATCGCTCCGTTTGCGAGCAGACGCCGCTACGATTGCAAGCGCCTACAATTACCGTAAGGGATGCGATCCGCGCCGGCTCCTAAATCGGACAAGGATTTGCTGGAAAGCCCTACTTTCCCGATTAGAAACGGCGGGCGAGACGGCCGGAGCCGTCTCGCTGGGGATGGTTGATCGGGAACGGGATGGCGCTCTCAAAACTCATCGGCGTAAGAATGTCGCGTACAGCCAAACCAGCGTTTGCGCGGCGACGGATGTGAGATAGGCTGCAAATTTTTTGCTCCCACGATCCATCTATTCGAAGCATCGATGACGAACCGATCTGCTCTCATTCTACTAACCGGCGGATGGCTTGCCTTCCTTGTAGTCAGTCTGGGGGCGGCAACTACCTACCTTTTGCAAGCACCGATCCCCATTGGCCCCGGCATGACCAAGGTTTTTGGGTTCGGTGCATTGGCGGGTTTGACGCTGGGTGCTGCAACGCCGTTTCTTTGCGCGCCGCTTTTTTCAGAGCGGACGAAGCTCGGTCGATTGAAGGTCGCTTTTGGTTGTATAGTGACGGGTGCCTTTGGCGGGGCTGGTGTGGCCGCGTGGACAAATCAACTACGGGTAGTCAAAACTCACGCCGTTGAGCTTCCCATCGTTGAGATCCAACAGTTGCCTTCTCGTCGACGGGCATCGTCGATACAGATCGCTACGCTCTTGCCGCTCCATCCGACCGGGCAAGACCACGTCTCTGCCGAATACATCGATGGCCCTCAAATCAGGGCGGGAGACTGCCTCAAAGGTATTATAGAACACGGCTGGCTAGGGGGTGCATGGGTAAGGCGATATTCGGCGAAGCCTTGCTCGATGAGTCGCGGAAATCCCGGCCCCAATGTGATCGTGCCTGACGGTAATTTCTCGTCATGGCGTTGGCACAACCCTCGCAACTATCGCCTGAAACGTCGGGGGCAGGCTTGGGACGACGCAATGCCAGTAAATCTCACCTGTCGGCTACGACCGCAAAGCTGGATTTACCGTTGTTCTTCGCGGCAATAGACGCTTGAAATAAACAGGAAGCACTTCGCATTCCCGATTACGAACGGCCAGAGAGACGGCAGACGCTTTCCCACTGGGATCGGATAGCGGGATGGCTTCGGCCGTCCTGAATGGCGTAATAGGGGTCGGTTCCGGCTGAGGGCGAAATGACACCCTAAGCGAAATGGCCGGGTTTGGCTGGAGAACGGACTGGTGGCT
>NZ_JBIQEU010000021.1:0-34065 GCF_045369765.1 Sphingomonas olei | reverse complement strand
TAGACCAACGGGATGAGGGGTCCCTTTTCGACGCCGATCACCCCGCTACCGGGGTCCCTTTTCCACGCCGATCCACATCCACGAAACTTGACGCGGTGCCTTCCGTGGCGACCAGCGCCTCCGACTGCACCCACGAGGCATAGGACGGGGCGTTGGGGCTATCCTGCACCGCACCTTCCGGGACGAAGGCGAACGGGAAGATGGCACGCTTGCCGTCCGGGAGCGGCACCACCACCACAATCGCGGTCAAGTCCTGCCGCGTGGACATATCGACGCCGATGAAGGCGGTGGAGCCCTTGAGGTCCGCCATGGACAGCTTGCCGTCGCCAGCCTTCGCCCAATGAACCTGATTGAGCCAACCGTTCGCGGCGGCGACCCACTGGTTCAGGTATTTCGTCCTTGCGTTGGCCTGATTGGCGGGCGACTGGAGCGCCTTCTCATACTCGCCACGGAGGTATTCTTCCGAGACGGACACGCCCATGTTCGGGTTGGCTTTTCGCCACACCGCGAAGTCGCGCCAATCATCTTCGGGATCGATGGTGTAGATGGCCGAGAACAGGCGATCGTCCGCCGCCGTGCCCTTGAGCACGGCTTCTGCATCAAGCTGTTCGGTGCGGCAGATGCCCGCAAGCTGGTTGCCAGCGGTCGAAATGATCAGAAGCAGCGGCTGGCGACGTGCGCCCATGCCAGTCTTGAAGGCACCGATCTGCGTGCCGTCCTTATGCTGGTGCGCTTCGTCCGCGATTGCGCAGTGGGGCGAGCTTCCGTCCTTGGTCCTGCCGATAACGGGCACGAACGTGGAGCCGGTCATCTCGGAGTAGATGGACTTTGCCATCACCTCCACGCCGAAGGCTTCGATGAACCCCGGCGACATTTCGGCCATGCGCTTGGCAGGCGTGAACACCTCGTTGGCCTGCGCGAGGTTGGACGCGCCGCAATACACCTCCGCACCGGGCTCGTTGTCCGCGAAGGCCATGTAGTTGCCGATGCCCGCCGCGATGATCGACTTACCCATCTTACGGGGCAGAAGGATGAAGGCGGATCGGTGCTTTCGAAGGCCATCCGCCTTGCGGAGGAACCCGAAGATGGACGCGAATATCCAGACCTGAAACGGCTCAAGCCGGATCGGTCGCCCCGCCCATTCGCCCTTGGTGTGGACAAGCGTTTCGATGAACCCACACACACGGTCGATTGCGGGCTCGGAGAACACGAGATCGCGGCGCTTGAGGTCATCAAGCATCCGCCGCGCGGACACCTTGATCTGCCAGCACGCCGGGATTTTGCCGGAGACTACCTTCTTCGCGTAGGTGATCGCCGTGTGAGCGTAGCTTCCCTTATCGAAGCGCTGCGTCACTGGAACTTTGCGAACGGGTTGGTGGATGCGGCCTTCTCGCCGCCGCGCGCGAGGCGGGCCTTTGCCCCGGCGATCGACAACATCTCCATCTGCTTGCGTAGCTCGGAGACGAACGCCGCGTTCAGCGGCTCACCAGCCTTCACGCCCGCGACGAAGCGGGCCATCATCTCGCAATAGACGGCGTAAAAGTGGCTATCAGGCTCGCGAGCCCCGCAAGCCACCACACGGGCGAGGTCGCCTGCCCAAACGTCCTTCCCGCCCGCGCTCAACCATTCGGGAGCGACGGGAATGTCATCGGCAAGCTGGACGGTCTGGACGGTGTTCCCGTCCACGCATTCCTTGTATGTCCCCGCCAGCTTCTTCGTGACGGGGCTTTTGAGTTTCGGTCCCCGGTTCATGAAGATATTTATGCGAGGCGACGACGGGCGATGGCAGGCAACTGGAAGGAGTATCAGGAGGAAGCAGCCGAGTTCTTTCGCGGCCTTGGACTATCCGCTGAAACCGACGTGACATTGAAGGGCGTCCGAACCACGCACGACATCGATGTTGTGGTGAAATCGAAGCACGTTGGCTTCGAGGTGCTTTGGCTCGTCGAATGCAAGCACTGGAAGTCACCTGTTTCAAAGCTGCATGTTCTTGGACTGCGTGAGATTGTTAATGATCTCGGGGCAGACCGGGGCATCTTACTTTGCGAGTCAGGCTTTCAAGCAGGAGCGATTGAAGCCGCGAACCTGACTAACGTGCAGGTCACGTCTCTCGCGGCACTCGCGATAGACACCCGCAAGGACGTTTCGGCGATGCGTCTGCGCGAACTCTACGATCGAGTTGAGCAATGCAATGATCGCTATTGGGAACTTGATAAACCCTACAGAAAAGCGGTGGGCCTACGCCCCGATCTCGCCGAAACCGGCTACTCGGGTGCTCGGGTTGTTGAGTTTTCTCGCGAGCTTCTCTCGAAGGCGTTCCGGGGATTGTATCCGATCAACATGGGCTTTTCAGGCTTCATGGTTCGAGACGGCCTTCCTGCGGTGTATAGCGATATCGAGGCAGTCACCGAGACCGTTGAATCATTAACTGACGAGTTGGAGCAGAAGCTGGACGCGGCTTACGCCGGATTAGCGAAACCCAAAGATTAAATCAGAATGGCGAGAAAAAGGCTGGGGGACGGTGTAGGCGATTGTGCCTCGTGGATGATTTCACCCGCCCCCGGTCGAAGGGCTGGCCTTTTGCACTGCGTGTGCCAGCCCATGACCTTCTATTTAGCTTCGCAGTTCGTCTCGTGATCCTTCACCTTCATTCGATATCGACTTCAGGCACGGCTGGAGAGAGGATGAGCACAGACAGGGAGTTAGCCGTGAAGAAGATGATCACTGGTCTGGTGGCTGGACTGCTCGCCACGAGCGCCCACGCGCAGACCATCACCGACGCTGCTGCGTTCAATGGCGCGATCGAGACGGTGCGTAAGGGCAACGCATCCACCGATAAGTTTGCCGAACCGATCAGGCTGCCGATCGAGGGCAAGGCGTTCAAGCTCACCATGGCACCGGAGGAATGGGCAACCGAAGGCGGTGGCGCTCTCCTGTATGACTACAAGGACGGAGCCCTCGTGCTGGACCTGTCGCCCACGACGGTGTGGCCGTTGCTGGCTGGTCCGAAGGAGCGCCTGCCAGCGCTCAAGGTGTCATCCACTACGGCCAACCTTGGTAGCTCGCTTGGACAGAACGCCTTTGGTGCCGTGGCGGAGGTGAGAACCTTCCGAAACAAGGGCGCGGCCATCGCTATCCTGAATAGCCCGAAGCCGATGATCAGCCCACGACGTGAGGCGATCGGTGCCAAGTATCTTGAGGACACGGACTGGTGGGTCCGCCTCGATCTCCCGCCCGCACAGGCCAAGGCCATGGCGGCAGATGCCATCGCCGTCGTTGAGGGCACGTTCGCACCCCTGCCCAATGGACAGGCCGGTGCCTGCCACTTCGGTGGTGTGTCTGCCACGATCAGGAACCCGACCAACTATAGCAGCGAGGTCTGCTACGTCGGTGCCAACATCACCCGGATTGCGATCACCCGTAAATCGACGGGCGAGGTGCTGAAGGAATGGACTCTCGATAACAGCCCGCGCCTTGGTCCCGTGCTGTGGGATAAGGTCCGCGTGGGCATGACGCCCCGCGAGTTGAAGGCCATCTACCCGACGTTCGAAGGCGACCGGTATGGGTGGGTCAACGGCGCGTCCCTCACGCTGGACAAGGGCGTGGTTTCGAAGGTCGAGGTCCAGCATGACGGACCCGAACGGGGCAAGGCTGTGGTGAAGCTGCTCACCACCCAATATGGCGCACCAATCGCTTCGCGGTGCATCGGTGCCACGCTGTGTGAAGGCGAGTGGAAGGTGAGCGATGGCGTGGTCGTCTATCTGTCGATTACGAATCGCCTCTCCTATCAGGAGGCGGACGCCCCACCGCCTGTAGGCTATAATCCGCGATGACGGCCCTACGCCGAAGCGTATCAGACAACCAAAAAGAGAGGCAGGTTGCCGCCTGCCTCTCCGAGTTTAACCCGCTGTTTAGGTCGGGCTCTTATCCGTATCGTCGTAGATCGGGATGCGGAACACGCCCCCGTTCTTACGGCAGATACGCCGCCCCTTCACCGTGATGCAGTGGCGGAAGATGTAGTGACTTGGCGTGGGTTTCATGGCGGTGTCCTCTTGCCATGTTGTGCCCAGCGGTCCCATTTGCTACGCATGTCGTGCCGACGAAGCGCAGCGCAGGAATGCGCCGGTCTTCGCACAGCGCGTCCGAATAACGCACTGTGGAAGGGTTGTGCCGCCATCTACCGGTTCGGGGGACTTGCCGGTCCTCCCTACCATCCAGATGGCGGAAACTCGTAAAGCGCCCTGCCGAAAGGCGGGGCGCTCTATCCCAAGAGATCATCAGCGCTGACTCCCTGCTCCTGCGGCGGTCGCTGCTGCTCATCGGGTTCATCGTCTTCGTCGGGTGCCGTGGATTGGCTCTCCACCAGCGTCCACCCTGCGCGCTTGTGCGAGCGGAACAGCGGCGACTTCGACAACATGGCGGACAGATTGTTCTTGGGATCGTCGCCACCGATCTCGTGGCCTGCCGCGACAAGATCGTCATAGAGGTCCGCCGTCTTCGTCGGCTCGGTGCGACCACGAAGGATGTTCTCCGCATCCTCCAACACCTTCTGGCGGCTAATCGCCTGCAATCGGCGCTGACCGTCCATCGCCGGGGTAGCCTCTCCCCCGCCTGCGAATGCCCGCGCGGGGGTCACGCGGGTGTTGGTGGCGAACGAACCGACGATCATCTTGAAGGCATCGGCGACCTGCGCGCCGGGGGTGTAGAGGCTGGCGACACGCTGAAGCTCGCGCAGCTTGATGAAGCGCGGATCAGCCTCCAGCGACTTTTCCAAGTCGGAAATTTCGCGCTCCAGCGCCTCTTTGAACCCCGTAGACATACCAGTCCCCGTGTTAGCCGCCATCTACATGCCACAGTTCGGTGGCTTGCAAAAGCGCTTTGGTGGGAAAACTCGCGCTTTTTCCAGAAAGTTGCCAAATAGCCACTGATTGGGACCGGTGGGAGGCTTCCCACTCTCGTAAACGGCCCGAAGTTAATGCCTCCAGCGCTCCCACTGTTCCTTTTTCGTGCCGGTTTTCCGGCACACAGCCTCCAGAATCGAGCGGATCGCGAATCGGCGGGGTTCAAATCAGTGTTGACGTTTATCGAGGTGAAGACCCGCGCCACCCCCGCCGCACTCGACATGGCGATCGACCAGCGCCGGCTCGCGCGTGTCGCTGCGGCCGCCGAATATCTGATGCCCCGCTATGCGCTTCACGGAGAGGACATTCGCGTCGACGTCGTCCTGCTCGCCCCTGGCACCGCGCCGCGCCATATCGAGAATGCCTGGATCGGGTGACAATCCGCCGCCGCGCGCCTACCTCCCGCGACGCATCCTGTGTGGAGGAACACCTTGGCCCTGACCGTCGCCGTCCAGATGGACCCGCTCGAAACGATCAACATCGCGGGCGATTCCAGCTTCGCCCTGATGCTCTCCGCGCAGCAGCGCGGCCATCGCCTGTTCCATTACGCCGCGGAGGATCTGAACTGGTCCAACGGCCGCTTGTGGACCAAGGCGCGGCCCGTCACGGTGCAGCGGGTCGCGGGCGACCATTTCACCGCCGGCGCCCCGCTCTGCCTCGATCTGGGCGAGGAGGCGGACGTGGTCCTGATGCGCCAGGACCCGCCGTTCGACCTCGGCTATATCACTGCCACTCACTTGCTGGAGCGGATCTCGGACCGCACGCTCGTCGTCAACGATCCCGCCAGCGTGCGCAACGCCCCCGAAAAGGTGTTCGTGCTCGATTATGCGCGCTTCATGCCGCCGACGCTCGTCACCCGCTCGCTCGATGAGGCGCGCGCCTTCCTGAAGGAACATGGCGCGATCGTCGTGAAGCCGCTGCACGGCAATGGCGGCAAGGCGATCTTCCGCGTCGGGCCGGAGGGGGAGAACCTCTCCGCGCTGATCGAGGTGTTCAACCAGACGTGGCGCGAACCGCACATGGTGCAGGCCTTCCTTCCCGGCGTGGCGCAGGGCGACAAGCGGATCGTGCTGGTCGATGGCGAGGTCGCCGGCGCGATCAACCGCCTGCCGGGTGAGGGCGAGTTCCGCAGCAACCTGGCGGTCGGCGGCTCGGCGGAAAAAACCGAGCTTACGGCGCGAGAGCGGGAAATCTGCGACGCGCTGGGGCCGGAGCTGAAGCGACGCGGGCTTATCTTCGTGGGGATCGACGTGATCGCGGGGCAGTGGCTGACGGAGATCAACGTCACCTCCCCCACCGGCATCGTCGCGATCGAGCGGTTCGACGGCACCGATGTCGCCGGCCTGATCTGGGACGCGATCGAGCGCCGCATCGCGGAACGATCCCGCTAGGACGCGCGCTTTCGCCCCTGCGACACGCTCGATCGACCGGGCTGGCCCTGCGCGGGACAGATCACCCCGCCATGGCCGACCGGCAGATGTGCTGCATGGACCGGTGATCTTCTCAGAGGCGCATGACCGAATTCATCATCAATTGGATCGCCTGGGGCGGCTACATCGGCATCTTCCTGCTGATGGCGCTGGAAAACGTGGTGCCGCCCGTCCCGTCGGAAGTGATCATGGGCCTCGGCGGCATCGCCGTCGCGCGCGGCGACATGGCGATGATCCCGCTGATCCTGTGGGGCACCGCGGGCACCACCGTGGGCAACATGTTCTGGTATGAAATCGGGCGCCGCATGGGCGTGGTGCGGTTCAAGCCGTTCGTCGACCGGCACCAGCGATGGCTGACGATGGAATGGGAGGATGTGGAGCGGCTCAACCGCTTCTTCCACCGCCATGGCCATTGGGTCGTATTCGTCTTCCGCTTCCTGCCCAGCTTCCGCACGCTGATCTCGCTGCCCGCCGGCATGGCGAAGATGCCGCTGTGGAAGTTCCTGCTGTTCACCTTTGTGGGCAGCGCGATCTGGAACACCGTGCTCGCCGGGGCCGGCCTGTTCCTCGGCCGGCGGTTCGAGGAGCTTGATCGCTATGTCGGGCCGGTCGCGATCGGCCTGACCGTGCTGATCATTGCCGGCTATCTCTACCGGGTCATCACCTGGAAACCGAGCGGCGAGCGTCCGGGCAACTGACCGGCCCGCCCGCGCCGCAGGACGCGGCGGCAGGACATCAGATCAGGCCCGCGAGTGGCGAGGACGGGTCGGCGTAGCGGCGGATTCCCATCCGGCCGGCGCGATAGGACAGGCGCCCCGCCTCCACCGCGGACTTCATCGCCGCCGCCATCAGGATCGGGTCCTTCGCCTCGGCGATCGCAGTGTTCATCAGCACGCCATCGCAGCCAAGCTCCATCGCCACCGCCGCGTCGGATGCCGTGCCGACGCCGGCGTCGACCAGCACCGGCACCTTTGCGCCCTCAACGATCAGGCGGATCGTCACCCGGTTCTGGATGCCAAGCCCCGATCCGATCGGCGCGCCCAGCGGCATGATCGCCACCGCGCCCGCCTCTTCCAGCTGCTTCGCGGCGATCGGGTCATCGACGCAATAGACCATCGGCTTGAAGCCCTCCTTCACCAGGACCTCGGTCGCCTTCAGCGTCTCGCGCATGTCGGGGTAGAGCGTCCGCGCCTCGCCCAGCACTTCCAGCTTCACCAGATCCCAGCCGCCCGCCTCGCGCGCCAGCCGCAGCGTGCGGATCGCCTCGTCCGCGGTGAAGCAGCCCGCGGTATTGGGCAGATAGGTGAACTTCTTGGGATCGATGAAGTCGGTCAGCATCGGCGCCTTGGGATCGCTGACATTGACGCGGCGCACCGCGACGGTGACGATCTCGGCCCCCGATGCTTCCAGCGCGGCGGCGTTCTGCGCGAAATCCTTATACTTGCCGGTGCCCACGATCAGCCGCGATCGAAACGTCTTGCCGGCAACGCTCCACGTGTCGTCGCCGCCGGATACAGCATGGTCGCCGCCGCCGACGAAATGGACGATCTCTATATCGTCGCCATCCTCGACACACACATCCGCGAGAGTGGAACGCGGCACCACTTCCAGGTTGCGCTCCACCGCGACCTTCTCGGGCACCAGCCCGAGTTCGGTCGCCAGTTGCGCCAGGGTCAGGCCGGCGCTGACACGGCGATGCGCGCCGTTCACGGTGATCGATACGGTTCCGTCGGTGTGGGGCATGATATCCTTTGCGGGGCTGCGCGCCCCATCGTCCTGGCAGGCGGGGTGATTTGCCTTCCACCTAGGCTTGGCGCACATGGCGTTCAAGGAAGGAGCCGCCTTTGCCTCTCGTCTATGTCCTGAACGGGCCGAACCTGAACCTGCTCGGCACGCGCGAGCCGGAGATCTACGGCCATGACACGCTGGACGATATCGCCGGCCAGCTCGAAGATCGCGGTCGCGAGCTCGGCCTCGAAATCGACATGCGCCAGTCCAACCACGAGGGGCATCTGGTCGACTGGCTGCACGAGGCGCAGGCCCAGGGCGCGCGTGCCGTGATCCTGAACGCGGGCGCCTTCACCCACACCTCGATCGCGATTCACGACGCGATCAAGTCCGTCCGCACCCCGGTGATCGAGGTGCATTTGTCCAATCCGCACAATCGCGAAGAATTTCGCCATGTCTCCTTTGTGGGGCGTGCGGCACGGGGAACTATCGCCGGGTTTGGCGCGATGTCATATCTGCTCGCGCTTGAAGCGGCGGCGCGATTCTGACACAGCGCGCGCCCTGTTACAGGGAAGGGGTCGCAATGAGCGATAAGGAACATGGAGCGATGAAGGTCGACGTCGATCTCGTCCGCCAGCTTGCCGAGCTGCTCGACGCAACGCAGCTCACCGAGATTGAGGTCGAGGACGGCGACCGCCGCATCCGCGTCGCGCGGGAAGTGACCGCCGCACCGGCCGTTTACCACGCACCGGCGCCCGCCGCTGCTGCCGCGCCGGCACCGGCGTCGGCCACCGCCGCGCTGCCGCATGCAGAGCCGGCCGCTGCCGAGCCGTCGCTCGCCAATGCGGTCCGCTCGCCGATGGTCGGCACCGCCTATCTCGCCGCCGAGCCGGGCGCCGCGGCGTTCGTCGCGATCGGCAAGCAGGTGCAGGCTGGCGACACTTTGCTGATCGTCGAGGCGATGAAGGTCATGAACCCGATCACCGCGCCCAGCGCCGGTACGGTTAAGGCGATCCTGGTCGACAACGGCCAGCCGGTCGAGTTTGATCAGCCGCTGGTGGTCGTCGAGTAAGATGCCCGAGATCAAGAAGCTTCTGATCGCCAATCGTGGTGAGATCGCGCTGCGTATCCACCGCGCGTGCCACGAAATGGGGATCAAGACCGTCGCGGTGCACTCCACCGCCGATGCGGACGCCATGCATGTCCGCCTCGCGGATGAGGCGATCTGCATCGGCCCGCCGTCCGCGGCGGAGAGCTACCTCAACATCGCCAACATCATTTCCGCGGCCGAGATCTCGGGCGCGGATGCGATCCACCCGGGCTACGGCTTCCTCAGCGAAAACGCCAAGTTCGCCGAGATCGTCGAGGCGCACGGCCTGATCTTCGTCGGCCCCAAGCCCGAGCATATCCGCACCATGGGCGACAAGGTGGAGGCAAAGCGCACCGCCGGCGCGCTCGGCCTGCCGCTGGTCCCTGGTTCGGACGGCGCGCTGACCGATTCGGCGGAGGCCAAGCGCCTCGCACGCGACATCGGCTATCCGGTGCTGATCAAGGCTGCATCGGGCGGCGGCGGCCGCGGCATGAAGGTCGTGCCGTCGGAGGACATGATGGACACGCTGATGGCGCAGGCCGGCAGCGAGGCGAAGGCCGCGTTCGGCGACGCCACTGTCTACATGGAAAAGTACCTCGGCAATCCGCGGCACATCGAATTCCAGGTGTTCGGCGACGGCAATGGCAATGCCATCCACCTCGGCGAGCGTGACTGCTCGCTGCAGCGCCGCCACCAGAAGGTGCTGGAGGAGGCGCCCTCGCCCGTCATCACGGCCGAAGAGCGTGAGCGGATGGGCGGCATCGTCGCCAAGGCGATGGCCGACATGGGCTATCGCGGCGCCGGCACGATCGAGTTCCTGTGGGAAAACGGTGAGTTCTACTTCATCGAGATGAACACCCGCCTGCAGGTGGAGCATCCGGTGACGGAGGCGATCACCGGCCTCGACCTCGTTCGTGAGCAGATCCGCATCGCGGAGGGGCATCCGCTGACGCTGCGGCAGGAGGATGTCATCTTCCGCGGCCACGCCATCGAATGCCGCATCAATGCCGAGGATCCGCGTACCTTCGCGCCCTCGCCCGGCCTCGTGAAGCAATATCACGCCCCCGGGGGCATGCACGTGCGCGTCGATTCGGGCCTCTACGCCGGCTACAAGGTGCCGCCGTATTACGACAGCATGATCGCCAAGCTGATCGTCTATGGCACCACCCGCCAGGGCGCGCTTCGCCGCCTTCGCCGCGCGCTGGAGGAATTCGTCATCGACGGGATGAAGACCACTATCCCGCTCCACCAGGCACTGCTGGACGATCCGGAGTTCCAGGAGGGCGAATATACCATCAAGTGGCTGGAGGACTGGCTGGCCAAGCAGCAGGCCTAGTCACGCCTTTCCCCGCGGCCGCGCCATGGAAGCGTGCGCCGCGGGGCCACCGCCCGCCCCCTCGACATGACGCGCGCACTGCGTTGCGCTAGGCTCCCCCCTCACGGATGGGAGGAACCATGTTCATCGGCCATTACGCGCCGGCACTTCTTGCAGCCGCCCTGCCCCATGCGCCTCGGCTCGGCACGCTCTTCGTCGCCGCCCAATTGGTCGATCTCGCCTTCTTCGCGCTGACCTTGCTCAACATCGAACATCTGCGGCTGGTGCCCGGTAGCAATGCGCAGACCTCGCTCGATCTGTATCACATGCCCTATACGCACAGCCTGCTCGGCACGATGGCCTTTGCCGCCTTCTGGGCCGCCGGCGCGCGGCTGGCGCATGTGCCGTGGCGCGCAACCATGATCGGCGCGCTGGTGGTGCTGTCGCATTGGCCGATCGACTGGCTGGTTCACCTTCCCGACCTCACGCTCGCCGGCCAGCCGCCAAAGCTGGGCCTTGGCCTTTGGGCGACCCCGCTCGTCGCCCGCCCGCTGGAGCTGGCGCTGACCGCCGCCGCCTTCGCCTGGTACGTGAGATGCACGCGCCCCGCCGGGCGTCATGCGACACTTGCCCTCGTCACGCTGGCGGGCGCGATGCTGGCGGCGCAACTGGTCGACTGGTCCGCGGCGCCGCCGACCCGCATCGTCGACCCGATCCACCCCGCGCTGCCGCTCACCGCGCTGGCCGCTTTCACCGTGCTTGCGCTGCTCGCGACCTGGGTCGGCCGCACCCGTCGCTTCGCGCTTGGTCCACGCCTGCGGACGCTATAGACGGGGCCAATGAAGGCGACGATCTGGCACAATCCCCGCTGCTCCAAATCCCGGCAGGCGCTCGCGCTGCTTGAGGATGCGGGGGCGAGCGTCACGGTGGTCGAATATCTGAAGGCACCGCCGACGCGCGATGAACTCGCCCGGCTTTACGCCCGCGGCGGGATCGCCCCGCGCGACGCGCTGCGAAAGGATGCGCCAGCGGTCGACAGCGATGCCGCCGCGCTCGACCTGATGGCCAGCGATCCGGCGACGATCGAACGACCGCTGGTCGAAACGGAGAAGGGCGTGGTCCTGGCCCGCCCGCCCGAGCGGCTTCGCGACATTCTGTGACGCTCGACGAAAAGAGCCGCTGGCGGATCGAACGCGCCTCCCGCGCGGCCGTGATCGTCGATGCCGATGATTTTTTCCGCCTCGCCCGCGCGGCGATGATGAAGGCGCAAAAGCAGATCCTGCTGGTCGGCTGGGATTTCGATGCCCGCATCCGGCTGGCGTGGAAGAACGAGCCGCCCGGCGTCCCGACCGAGGTTGGCGAGTTCATCAACTGGCTGGTGAAGCGCCAGCCGGACCTGAACGTCTATATCCTGCGCTGGGACAAGGGGGCGCTGAAGACGCTGTTTCGCGGCAAGACGCTGCTGACGCTGACCAAATGGCGTTTCCTGCGAAAGCGGATCCATCTGAAGCTCGACGCGCATCATCCGATCGGCGCCTCGCATCATCAGAAGATCGTGGTGATCGACGATTGCCTCGCCTTTTGCGGCGGCATCGACATGACCGACGAGCGGTGGGACACCCGCCAGCATCGTGACGAGGACCCGCATCGCACGTCGCCCAACGGCTTTGCCAATGCGCCCTGGCACGATGCCACCACTGCGCTGCAGGGCCCCGTCGCAACCGCGCTGGGGGAGCTGTGTCGCGCTCGCTGGGAAATCGCCGGCGGGGAACCGATCGCGGCGCCGGTCGGTGAAAATGATTGCTGGCCGCAGGATCTCGAACCGGATTTCCGCGACATCGACGTCGCCATCTCCCGCTCGCAGCCCGATCACGGCGGTCAGCCCGAGGTGCGCGAGATCGAGAATCTCTATCTCGAACTGATCGGCCGCGCGAAGCGGCGGATCTATGCCGAAAGCCAGTATTTCGCCTCGCGCCGTGTCGCCGAGGCGATCGGCAAGCGGCTAGATGAGCCCGATGGCCCCGAGATCGTCATCATCAATCCGGTCACGGCGCAGGGCTGGCTGGAGCCGGTGGCGATGGATACCGCCCGCGCGCGGCTGTTCCAGGCGCTGAAGCAGCGCGACACCCACAACCGGCTGCGCATGTATCATCCGCACACCGCCGGCGGCACGCCGATCTATGTCCACGCCAAGGTGCTGGTGATCGATGAGGACGTGATCCGCGTCGGCTCGTCCAACTTCAACAATCGCTCGCTCCGGCTCGACACCGAATGCGACGTGACGATCGAACATGACGGCGACCGTATCGCCGCAATCCGCGACGATCTGATCGCCGAGCATCTCGCGGTCGAACCGGCCGAGGTAACCGCCGCTATCGCCCAGCATGGCCTGATCGGCGCGATAGAGCGGCTGCGGGGCCAGGGCAAGACGCTCATCCCCTATGAGGTGCCCGACCTGTCGAGCGTCGAGGAATGGCTGGCCGACAACAAGATCCTCGATCCCGAAGGGCCGGGCGAGATGTTCGAGGCATTGTCAGCGCGCAAGCCGCTGCTCGGCCGGCTGCGCCAGCGGATCGGGCGGCGGCGCCAGCGGCGGTGACGCGGTTGCGGCGCTGATCTGCGCGTGGCTGGTGACACCGGCGGGCTTGGCCGCTATCGCGCGCGCATGACCGCCATCACGCCAGAAGTCGTCGCCGAGCACGGCCTTAGTCCCGAGGAATATGATCGCGTCCTCCACGCGCTCGGCCGTGAGCCGAACCTGGTGGAACTGGGCATCTTCTCGGTGATGTGGTCGGAGCATTGCTCCTACAAGTCGTCGCGAATCCACCTGAAGAAGCTGCCCACGGAAGCTCCCTGGGTGATCTGCGGCCCGGGCGAGAATGCCGGCGTCATCGACATTGGTGATGGCCAGGCTGCGATCTTCAAGATGGAATCGCACAACCACCCCTCGTACATCGAGCCCTATCAGGGCGCAGCGACGGGTGTCGGCGGCATCCTGCGCGACGTCTTCACCATGGGCGCGCGCCCCATCGCGAACATGAACGCGCTTCGCTTCGGCCGTCCCGATCACCCCAAGATGCGCCACCTGATCTCGGGCGTGGTCCATGGCATCGGCGGCTATGGCAATTGCGTCGGCGTCCCCACCGTGGGCGGCGAGGTGAACTTCCACCCCGCCTATGACGGCAACATCCTCGTCAACGCGATGACGGTCGGCGTCGCCGATCAGGACAAGATCTTTTATTCCGCCGCCAGCGGCATCGGCAATCCGATCGTCTATGTCGGCTCCAAGACCGGCCGCGACGGCATCCACGGCGCCACCATGGCCTCGGCCGATTTCGGCGAGGATGCGGAGGAGAAGCGCCCGACGGTTCAGGTCGGCGATCCCTTTACCGAGAAGCTGCTGATCGAGGCCTGCCTCGAGCTCATGGCCTCCGACGCGATCGTCGCGATCCAGGACATGGGCGCCGCCGGCCTCACCTCCTCCAGCGTCGAGATGGCGTCCAAGGGCGGCGTCGGCATCGAACTGATCATGGACGACGTGCCGCAGCGTGAAGAGGGCATGACGCCCTATGAAATGATGCTCTCCGAATCGCAGGAGCGCATGCTGATGGTGCTGAAGCCAGGCCGCGAGGCCTTTGCCGAGGCGATCTTCCGCAAGTGGGAACTCGACTTCGCCGTCATCGGCCATGTCACCGACACGGGCCGCATGGTGCTTAAGTGGAAGGGCGACACCGTCTGCGACATCCCGCTCGCCCCGCTCGCTGACGAGGCCCCGCTCTACGATCGCCCGCACGTCCCCACTCCGCCCGCCAGGGCGCTGGTGAACGTGCCGGAGTGCAAGGACATCGCTGCCGATCTCGTCACGCTGATGGGCTCGCCCGACATCGCCAGCCGCCGCTGGATCTGGGAGCAGTATGACCACATGGTCGGCGCCGACACGGTGCAGCGCCCGGGCGGCGACGCCGCGGTGGTGCGCGTCCACGGCACCGACAAGGCGCTGGCGATCACCACCGATTGCACCCCGCGCTATTGCTACGCCGACCCGGTCGAGGGTGGGAAGCAGGCCGTCGCCGAGACCTGGCGCAACCTCACCGCGGTCGGCGCAAAGCCGCTCGCGATCACCAACTGCCTCAATTTCGCCAACCCGCAGCGCCCGGAGATCATGGGCCAGATCGTCGGCTGCCTCGACGGCATGGCGCAGGCGTGCCGCGCGCTCGACTACCCGATCGTCTCCGGCAACGTCTCGCTCTACAATGAATCGAAGGCGACCGGCGGCGGTTCGGCGATCCTTCCCACCCCCGCGATCGGCGGCGTCGGCCTGATGGCGGACTGGACCAAGAGCGCCACCATCGCCTTCAAGGGCGCGGGCGACGTCATCCTGGCGGTCGGCACCCGCCGCGGCGATCTCGGCCAGTCGCTCTGGCTCCGTGAAGTCCACGGCCGCGAGGAAGGCCCCCCGCCCCGCGTCGACCTGGCGCAGGAGAAGGCCACCGGCGATCTCATCCGCCACGCCATCGACCTGGGTCAGCTCTCCGCCGTCCACGACGTCTCGGATGGCGGCATCGCCGTCACGCTCGCCGAAATGGCGCTCGCTGGCAACATCGGCGCGATCATCGACCGCAAGCAGCCGTTCGACTGCGCGCATTCCTTCTTCGGCGAGGATCAGGGCGTCTACATCGTCACCGTCCACGATCACGCGCTGGCCGATTTCCTCCAGGCCGCGCTCGAGGCCGGGGTCGAGGCGGAGCCGATGGGCCGCACCGGCGGCAAGCGCCTGATCTTCGAGCGGCCCGACCGCGACGATGTCGTCACGCTCGACACGCTGCGCGACGCGCACGAGGGCTTCTTTCCGAAGCTGATGAGCGCGGAGGTATCGCTGGAGGGCTGACCGGCCCTCCCGCCCCTCCCCAGCCCCTCTGTCCTACGGCTGCATGTTCGCGCTACGTTCCGCGACATGCAGCCAGCCCTTCCCAGCCCGCCCCCGGCGCAGCCCCACCCCGCGGCGCCCGACCCGCTCGCCTTCACCCCCGTCCCCCGCCGCTACCGCCACGATGGCTGGACGGCGGAGCGGCAGCGCGGCTTCATCCACGCGCTCGCCGAAACCGGATCGGTAAAGGCCGCCGCCCGCCGCATCGGCAAGACGACGGAGGGCGCCTATCACATGCGGCGACAGCCGGGCGCCGACAGCTTCCGCGCCGCGTGGGAGGCCGCGCTCGCCAGCGGCGTCCAGCGCCTCACCGATATCGCCATGGAGCGCGCGGTGGAGGGCGTCCCCATCCCCGTCTTCCACAAGGGCGAGCAGGTCGGCGAGCGCCGCTGGTACAATGATCGCCTGCTGATGTTCATGCTGAAGCACCACCAGCCCGATCGCTACAACACCCCCCCGCTCGCCCCCGGCACCCGGCATCCCGAGACGATCGCGCGCGAGGCGGCCAAGCAATGCCCCGTCTGCCGCGAGCGCGCCGAGGCGGATGCGGAGCTTGCCCGAAAGAACGCCTGGCAGGCGGAGTTCGATGACAAGGCCTTCTTCGACAACCTCATCCGCACCTATTACCTGAAGGCCCAGGCCGAGCGCCGCGCCCGCCTCGAGGGCGATATCGCCGCGGCGGACCTGTACCTGCGTCAATTGTCCTTCTTCGAGCTGGTCCTCGAAGGCTGCGGCGTGCGCCACAACCTCATCCAGATGTACCAGAGCGACTACGGCCGCGAACTGCCCATCTACACCGTCGACGCCGAGCCCAGCCGCCTCACCCCCCATCTCGACAGGCTCCGCCGCCAGGCATGGGAGGACGCCGGCGAACCGCCCCGGCTGGAGCTCGACCTTCACCCGAATTGCGACTGGTCGCTCAGCGGCTATTCGGGCGACGCGGCGAAGGAACGCGAATGGGCACGCAAGCGGGCGAAGCGCCTGCTCGCCGAGGGGCAGGCACTGTGGGAGGCAAGCGGGACAGAGGAGAGGTGGGCGGCGTTCAAGGCCGCTTCAGGGCGCTAAGCGCAGCTTGGCAACCGTCGCGGAAGCGGCCCCGGCCGACGGCGCGGCTTTGGGGAGTCTGTTTATGCCGGCTCTCACACTGTTAGGAGCGGTCGCCTCCCAAGATGATTGAGAGTTCACTCGATGTGAGATGCGACCAACCAGTGAGATGGACTGTTAATCGCACTGCAGTTAGACAGGGCACGGCTCCCGGTGGGAGCGATGGGGGTTAAGATGGAAAAGCACGGCAAGCGGTTGACGGAAGTTCACATAGAGAACTTCCTCTCGCTTCGTGATGTTGACCTGGAGTTGCGCCCGCTAAACGTTCTCGTAGGTCCTAATGGAGCTGGAAAGACCAACCTTCTCAAGGCGTTTCAATTCCTAGGAGAAATCGCACGACAGGAGCTACTCCCTGCCGTTCAGAGTGTTGGTGGATATGATAATCTTTTCTATCGTGGTCCAAACCCATCGGGGACCACGATAAAAATTAGCCTAAAAGGTCTCATCACAAAGTACGCGACCGAGAACGCGCCCGACGAGTATAAACTCTCGTTCTGGAGACGCAATTCGCGCCAAATACGGGTTGGAGAGAGAACTCTTCGCACTCCAGAGTTTCTACAGCGTATCGAGGAAATTGTTTTTAAGCGATTTGCTGGCCAAGGGCGACGGATCACCTTGCGCGGTGGCAAAGGCACTGTCGTTACGACAACTGCGTCCGGTCAATCGGGGCCAGAGCAGTCAAAGACGATCGAGATTGAAGGCGGCGCCACCGGCTTAGGCACACTTCGCCGATTTGGTGAGTCTTATGGGTCAAGTGAATGGAATAGCTTCGCTGCTCTCGTCGAGGATCTCAGGCTATTTGAGATCGATGCCGACGCCGCGCGCAGCGCGACAAGCGCATCCGGCGATCGATTGACATCGAAAGCAACGAACGTAGCGGCATTTCTTTACCGCCTCTCTATCGAAGAACCCGATATTCTAGAGCGTATCAAAGACGATGTCCGCAGCGTACTGCCGGGATTTGAGGACTTTGTTTTCACACCTATCGGCGGCGCCCTTGACGCCGTTCGACTCGATTTAAAAGAGCGACATCTAAGAGATACCACCCCCCTCGGACGCGCGTCGTTTGGTACTATTCGAGCTATAGCATTATTTGCGATGCTGAATGATCCAGATCCTCCCGCCCTGACATGTCTCGAAGAAATTGACCATGGCATGCATCCACATGCCTTAGATAGGGTAGTCGACCGACTTAGAACCGCTTCAAACAAAACGCAGATCTTAGTCGCAACCCATTCTCCCGCTTTGGTCAACAGACTTGATCCTTCTGAATTAATCATAGTCGAGCGCGAACCGGAGACTGGCGCGAGCAGGGTTTTTCGACCTTCTCAGCCGATGTTGCACGAACTTAAAGACGAGACAGGCTATGATTTAGGTGAACTTTGGTTTTCGGGTTTGATCGGGGGAGGGCTTTGATGACGAGAACCCTTGCACTCATTTTTGGTGAAAGCTCAAACGACACAGCGGCCCTGAAGCATTTAATTCCCGCCTTGTTACCGGCAAATAAGTCGCCCCACTGCCGCACAGTCCGCGAGCCCGGGACATTGTCAAAAGGAGCGGCCATAAAGAAAAGAGTGGGCGTTGCTCGTGCCATAGCTATCACCGCGAAATATGAGGCTAGAAAACGACCTGTTGTAGTGGTTGCACATGAGGATTGTGACGAATGCGAGGACGCTCATATCGCTCGAATGGACGCCATGAAGGCTGAGCTTAAGAAAGTTGGCGTTGATAAGGTGGTCGCAGCAGCACCAGCATGGGAATTAGAGACATGGTGGATGCTTTTCCCCGAAGCTCTTTGTGAAACCCGAAAATGTTGGCGGCCGATTGATTTCAACAATCGTAAAGTTGGTTCAATAGAGAATGCTAAGGAAGTGCTGACACGTGCACTTCGTCCCGCCGGCAATCACAGCTGCCCAGACTACCAGGAAAGCGACTCTGAGCGGATAGCAGAACAGATCCTTCGACTTGACCTCGGCCGTGATAACGCGCGGATCGCAAGGTCTATGTCGCTTCAATCCTTTAAAAGTGACCTAGAAGCGGCCTTCAATTCATAGAGCGCTTGCGCCGCGGCAAAGCCGCGTCGTCGATCGACACGCCCGGCGGACCCGGGCGGTCGTCGGCCGCGCTTGCGCTGATCCTCGCCTAGCTCGGCGATTGCTGCGCAATCGCCTCCCTAGCCTCGGGCGCTACGCGTCATCCCCCATCCTCAGCGCCGCGATGAACGCCTCCTGCGGGATGCTCACCGAGCCATATTCCCGCATGCGCTTCTTGCCTTCCTTCTGCTTCTCCAGCAGCTTGCGCTTGCGCGTCGCGTCGCCGCCATAGCATTTCGCGGTCACGTCCTTGCGCAGCGCCGCGATCGTCTCGCGCGCGATCACCTTGCCGCCGATCGCCGCCTGGATCGGGATCTTGAACATGTGGCGCGGGATCAGGTCCTTCAGCCGCTCGCACATGCCGCGCCCGCGCGTCTCCGCGGTGCCGCGGTGGACGATCATTGACAGCGCATCGACCGGCTCGTTGTTCACCAGGATGCTCATCTTGACGAGGTCGCCCTCGCGATAGCCGATCTGGTGATAGTCGAAACTGGCATAGCCGCGGCTGATGCTCTTCAGCCGGTCATAGAAATCGAACACCACTTCGTTCAGCGGCAGTTCGTACGTCACCTGCGCGCGCCCGCCGACATAGGTCAGGTTCTTCTGGATGCCGCGGCGGTCCTGACACAGCTTCAGGATGCTGCCGAGATATTCGTCGGGGACGTAGATGGTCGCCTCGATCCACGGCTCGCTGATCATCGCGATCTTGTTGGGATCGGGCATGTCGGCCGGGTTGTGCAGCTCGATCCGCCCGCCATCGTGCGTCAGGTCGATCTCGTACACCACGCTCGGCGCGGTGGTGATCAGGTCCAGGTCATATTCGCGCGTCAGCCGCTCCTGGATGATCTCCAGGTGGAGCAGCCCCAGGAAGCCGCAGCGGAAGCCAAAGCCCAGCGCCGCGCTCGTCTCCATCTCGAAACTGAACGATGCGTCGTTCAGGCGCAGCTTGCTGATCGATTCGCGCAACTTCTCGAAATCGTTGGCATCCACCGGGAACAGCCCGCAGAACACCACCGGCTGCACTTCCTTGAACCCCGGCAGCGCCTCGGCCGCGGGCTTCTTCGCATCGGTCAGCGTGTCGCCGACGCGCGCCTGCGCCACGTCCTTGATCTGCGCGGTGATGAAGCCGATTTCGCCCGGCCCCAGGTCCGCCAGTTGCTCGATCTTGGGGCGGAAACATCCGACGCGGTCCACCAGATGCTGCGTGCCCGCCTGCATGAAGGTGACCTGCTGGCCCTTCTTCAGCACGCCGTCGATCACCCGCACCAGGATGACGACGCCCAGATACGGGTCGTACCATGAATCGACCAGCATCGCCTTCAGCGGCGCGTTGGGATCGCCCTTGGGCGCCGGGATCCGCTCGACGATCGCGTCCAGGATCTCCTCGATGCCGATGCCCGATTTGGCGCTGGCGAGGATCGCGTTCGACGCGTCCAGGCCGATGACGTCCTCGATCTCCTTGCGCACCTTTTCCGGCTCGGCCGCGGGCAGATCGATCTTGTTGATGACGGGCACGATCTCATGGTCATGCTCGATCGACTGGTACACGTTGGCCAGCGTCTGCGCCTCGACGCCCTGCGCCGCGTCGACGACCAGCAACGCGCCCTCGCACGCGGCGAGGCTGCGGCTCACTTCATAGGCGAAATCGACGTGCCCCGGCGTGTCCATCAGATTGAGGACATGGCCCTTCCATTCCAGGCGCACCGTCTGCGCCTTGATGGTGATCCCGCGCTCCTTTTCAATCTCCATGTTATCAAGGACTTGCGCCGACATCTCGCGGTCGGTCAGCCCCCCGGTACGTTGGATCAGCCGGTCGGCCAGCGTCGACTTGCCATGATCGATATGGGCAATGATCGAGAAGTTACGGATCTTGGAAAGCTCGGTCGCCACGGAATTCTGCCAGCTTGAGTGAGTGCCGCGCGCGTTAGCACCTCCCACGCCCATTGCCAAAGCATCCCGCCACCGCGGCGCGCTGAACACCCGGCCGAACGAGCCAAAACACGTTCGTTCAGCCCCGCAAATTTAGCCTCTTGCCCCGCAAAATTTCGTTGATATAAGCCGCCGCCTGTCACCGGCACCTGCCGGTTGGCACCCTGGTCGGGGAATAGCTCAGCCTGGTAGAGCACTGTGTTCGGGACGCAGGGGCCGGAGGTTCGAATCCTCTTTCCCCGACCATTTAACTTTCCATCATCTCTCAAATTGCCGTTTTTCCGGCACACGCCGGTGAGCGGCGCGGGCTCACCGTGCCGCCCCGCTCATCGTACATTCGTGCCCGTCTGCCGAAAGGCACTGTTCTCCTGCCCGGAACGATGGCCTCCCCGTGCCCGTTCCCTCAATAGGCGCCTTAAGCGCCAGGAGACGTGTAGATGCGTAACAAGCTCACGGGGCTCTTTGCTGCCCTCGCCATGACGTTCACCGGAGTTGGTGTAAGCGTCGTCACCACGACCGAGGCGCAAGCCCAGTCGTATCGCGGCGGCGACCGCGCTCATCGCCATTATCGTGGTGACCGCCGTCACTACAAGAAAAGTCCGCGGCGATACTACAACCAGCGCGCCTATCGCGGCTATCGCGATCCGCGGGGCTACCGCAATTACCGCGCCGAGCGGGCGCGGGCCTATCGCCATTACCGTGCCGAGCGCGCCCGCGCCTATTATGGCCGGCCGGGCTATTATTACGATCGCCGCTATCGCTGATTGATCCAGGAGTGATCCGAAAGGGCGGCTGGGTTCACCCAGCCGCCGCCGGCATCGCCAGCCACGGGCCCATCTTGGCTTTCATGCGTTATCCCGGCTCAATCATCCGGGCCGCACGTTGAACCACTTCCTCGTCGCAGAAAGCGAAACTCCCGAAGAGCGTGAAGCGCGGCGCCGCTATGTCGGCAAGAGCGCTGGAGAGACATACGCCGCAACGCTGCGCCAGCTCGCACCGGGCTGTTCGATCGAGTTGGTCGAGCCTGCCGATGAGGGCGCCCCCTCATTCCGGCCGGACGAGCTGAAACGCTATGATGCGGTGTTCCTCTCCGGCTCGCCGCTGCACGTTTACCAGAAGACTCCCGCCGTCGAGCGTCAGTTGGACTTCATGCACGCCGTGTTCCGTGCGGGCACTCCGTCTTTTGGTTCTTGCGCCGGCCTGCAGGTTGCCGTGGCCGCCGCGGGCGGCAGCGTGCGCCCCATGCCGCAGCGCATTGAAGCCGCCATCTCGCGCCGCATCACCCGCACGGCCGCAGGACATGACCATCTCCTGCTGCATGGCCGCGCGCCCACTTGGGATGCGCCAGCGGTACACACCGACGAGGTCGAGCGGCTTCCCGAGGGCGGGATCCATCTCGCCGGCAACGACGTGACCAACGTGCAGGCCGCCGAGATCAGCCACGAACGCGGTATCTTCTGGGGCGTCCAGTATCACCCCGAACTCTCTCTGCGCGAAATTGCCGTTGCCCTGCGCCGGCAGGCAGCGACGCTGATCGAGGCCGGCCTTGCCGAGCAGGAGGAGGACGTGGAGGGCCGGTCCGTCCTGCTGGAACGCTTGCACTACGCGCCTCAGTCACGGTCGCTGCGCTGGATGCTGGACGTGAATGGCGAATTTGCCGACGAGACAGGACGGCGGCGCGAGCTCAACAATTTCATCGCCGCGCTGCCCGCGATCGATCGCAGATAAGCCCGCCACGCTAGGCGGCCATGCCGCGGCGCCAAGGCGGGCGGCTGACCCAAGTGGAAACCCGCATCTACAACGGCCCAGAAACCGATGATGGTCGCGGCGCCGATCGTGCACGTCGGAGTGTCGCACGGGGCCAGATAACAGGTGAGAGACATGCTCCTCGACGAAACCGCCGTCCTCGCCAACGGCAACCACATTCCGCGGCTGGGCCTTGGCACCTGGCAGATCCCCAATGACGACGCGCCCCGGGTGGTCCAGGACGCCATTGCGATGGGCTACCGCCTCATCGATACGGCCCAAGCCTATGAAAACGAGCGTGGCGTCGGCCAGGGCATCCGCGAGAGCGGCGTGGAGCGCGAGCGGCTTTTCGTCACGACCAAGCTCGTCGCGGAGTGCAAGACCTTCGAAGATGCCCGCGAGAAAATCTATGGATCGCTCGACGCCCTGGGTCTCGAATATATCGACCTGATGCTGATCCACAGCCCGCAACCATGGGCGGCCTTTCGCGAAGACGAGCGCTTCTTCGAAGGCAATCTGGAAGCATGGCGCGCCCTCGAAGAGGTTTATGCCAGTGGCACCCTGCGCGCGATCGGCGTGTCGAACTTCGAACCCGCTGATCTCGACAACCTCATCGAATTCGGATCCGTAGCACCGATGGTCAATCAGGTGCTTGCCCATGTCGGCAATACGCCGTTCGACCTGATCGACTATTGCCGCGCCCGCAACATCCTGGTCGAAGCTTATTCCCCCGTCGCGCACGGGGCTGCACTGCAGAGCAGCAAGCTGGCGGCCATGGCGGACGATTACGGCGTCACCGTCGCGCAATTATGCATTCGCTACTGCCTGCAGCTCGATCTCGTTCCGTTGCCCAAGACGGCCAACATCATCCACCTGCGTGACAATGCCGACGTCGATTTCGTCATTTCGGAAGAAGACATGACGAAATTGAAGGGTGCCACGGACGAGATCGACTATAGCGAGGCAGCACGCTTTCCGGTTTTCGGAAGGAAGCGCGTTTAGCGCGGGCAGCATGGCGCCAAACGCGCCAACTCAATTCACGCGGCGCGGCGCCCCCGTCCAGCGGCACGTGCCGACATGAACGGAGAGTGCCGCCGAGGAAGCCAAGCGGCAAACCGAACACCCGCCAGGTTTATTCCGCGCCTGCGGCCGCCGCCATCGGCTTGCGATAATCGAGCGCCGGCGCACGATCGCCCAGCAGCGCCTCATATTTCCAGTCGGCACCGCGCAGCTTCACCAACTCCGCCTTGGCCTCGGCCAGCACCTGCGGGCTGCGGAACAGCTCGGCCGCGGTCAGCGCGATCGTCTTGGCCGCGACCACGCCGCCCTTGGCGCCGATCGAATTGCCCGATGCGGCGACCGCCTGCCAGCTGTGCGCCGGCGTGCCCGGCACCCAGGTCGCCGTGCCAAGACCGACGGTCGGCGTGACCCAGCTGATATCCGACACGTCGGTCGATCCGCCGCCATCGCCGCGCCAGATCTCACCGACCTCGGCCGCGCTGGTCAGCGGCTTCTGCGCCGGCAGCGTCTTCTGGATCGTGGCGGCCCATTCGCGTTCCTGCGGGGTCCATTTCGGCGCGCCGACCGCGGCGAGATTGCGGTGCATCACGGCCGCCAGCGTATCGTTGCCAAGCATCGAATAGACGCCGCCGGTCGCCTCGAACTCCTGCGTCGTGCCGGTCGCGATCGCCGCGCCCTCGGCGGCCTTCTGCACCCGCGCCATCACCGATTTGACCACCGCGGGATCGGTATGGCGGACGTAATAATAGCTCTCGGCAAAGTCGGGCACGACATTGGGCGCCTCGCCGCCATTGGTCACGACATAATGGATGCGCGTCGACATCGGGATATGTTCGCGCAGGTAATTGACCGCGACGTTCATCACCTCGACGCCGTCCATCGCGGAACGGCCCTTGTCGGGGGCAGCCGAGGCGTGCGCGCTGAGCCCGCGGAAACGGAACTTGCCCGAGATATTCGCCTGGCTCTTGCCCACGCTGACGCTGTTGGAATCGCCCGGATGCCAGTGAAGCGTCGCATCGACATCGTCGAACAGCCCCGCGCGGACCATATAGACCTTGCCCGAGCCACCTTCCTCGGCCGGGGTGCCGTAGATGCGCAGCTCGCCCGCCACCTTGTTGGCGACCATCCAGTCCTTGATCGCCAGCGCCGCCGTGACGCTCGCCGCGCCGAAGATGTTGTGGCCGCAGGCATGGCCGGCAACCTTGCCGGGGATCACCTGCTTCTCGGGCGCGGTGGTCTGCGCGAGGCCCGGCAGCGCGTCGAATTCCGCCAGCACCGCTATCACCGGGCCCTGGCCGTTCTTGAACGAGGCGACGAACGCGGTCGGCATCCCCGCCACGCCCGGCGTCACGGTGAAGCCACCTTTCTTCAGCTGCGCCTGAAGCAACCCGGAGCTTTTCGTCTCCTGATAGCCGACCTCCGACAGGTCCCAGATCGCCTTGGCGGTGGCGGCCAGCGCATCGCCGCGGCCGTCGACATTGGCGATGATCGCGCCACGCTGCGCATCGGGCAGCGCCGTTGCCAGAGCCTGGGCCTGTGCCTGTGCCTGTACCTGTGCTGGGGCCTGGGCCTGGGCGGCGACGGGCAACAGCGCGGTCGCGCTCAACAACAGGCTGGCAATGCGCATCATAAGCGATCCTTGGGTCTGATGGTTGGTGAGGTCGGGCGCGCTTACTTCACCCCGATCGCGGCCGCATCGGGGCGGCGGGAATCGGCGGCGCCGAGGAAACGCGTGCCCTCGACCATGATCGACTGGGTGCTGCCCATCGTGTTCGACGGCCGCACCTTGTGCCCGCGCGCCTCGAGCATCGGAATGATGTCGGGCGAGAAGCCTTCCTCCAGCTCCAGCGGAGCGTCCCCGCCACCCTGGTTCACGCGCGGCCGCTGCGCCGCTTCGGCGACGTTGAGGCCGTGATCGAGGACGTTGGACAACAGCTGAACCATCGTCGCGATGATGTATCCGCCGCCCGGCGTGCCGGTGACCAGCCAGGGCTTTTCATCCTTGAACACGATGATCGGCGTGATCGTCGATCCGACGCGCTTGCCCGGCACCGGCAGCGTCGCCTTGTCGTCGCCCTTGCGGCCCCAGGCGAGATTGCCCAGCGAATTGTTGAGCAGCACGCCAGTCCCCGGCGCGACGACATGCGCGCCATAGGATGCCGACAGCGTATAGGTGTTGCTCACCGCATTGCCGGCCGCGTCGGCGATCGAATAATGCGTCGTGTCCTGGCTTTCATAGGGGTAGGGATTGCCGTCGGCGGCTTCCTTCGCCCCCATCGCCCGATCGGGGCGGATCAGCTTGGCGCGTTCGGCGGCATAGCCCCTGGACGCAAGCCCCTTGGTCGGGGAGCGCCAGTCCGGCCCGCCACCCACCAGGCGGCGATCGGCCGATACCAGCTTCATCGTTTCGGACAGCAGGTGAAGGTTCGCCACCGATCCCCAGCGCTGCTCGCGCACGGGGAAGGTTTCGAGAATGTTCATCGCCTCCGCGACGCTAACGCCCGACGCGGTCGGCGGCATGTACGCGATCTTCTGCCCGCGATAGCTGGACCAGATCGGCGCCGAGACGATGGCCTTGTAGCTGGCCAGATCCCTGGCATCGATCACGCCGCCGCCGGCCTTGATCCCGGCGGCGAGCCGCTGGGCGAGCGGGCCGGTGTAGAAACCGTCGCGGCCCTTGGCGGCGATCACCTTCAGCGTGGCGGCAAGATCGGGCTGCTTCCACAGCTCGCCGGGCGCATAGGCGCTGCCGTCGGGCTTGAAGAACATCGCCAGCGCGGCGGGATCATCGGCCATCGCGTCCTTCTGATCGGCGTTGGCCTTCGCCTCGTCGTCGGACAGGATGACGCCCTGTTCCGCCATCGCGATCGCCGGGGCGATCAGCGTGCCCCACGGCATCGAGCCGAAACGCTTGTGCGCTTCCCACAGGCCCGCGACGGTGCCGGGGATGGCCACGCCCTTCATCGAATAGCCCTTGGCCGGATCGAAACGGCCATTGGCGCCCAGCAGCAGGTCCGGCTTGGTATGGCGGCTGGCCTGGCCGTAATAATCGATCGCAATGTCCTGCGCCGGCTTGCCGTCCTTGGCGGCCATATGGACCAGCATATAGCCGCCGCCGCCGATGTTGCCCGCGCGCGGCAGGGTGACGGCGAGCGCGAAGCCCATCGCGACCGCCGCGTCGACGGCATTGCCGCCCTTGCGCAGGATTTCCGCACCGACCTTCGATGCGATCACATTCTGGCTGACGACCATGCCCCCGCGGCCGATCACCGGCTTGTGGATCTGGTCATAGGCGACGATGTCGCCGCCGGTTCCGGTGCGGGGGGGCGGTGCCCCCTCCTGCGCCAGAAGCGGTGTGGCAAGCGCGAGAAGCGCGGCGGCGGTGGCGAAACGGCGCATCAGAAGGTCGACCGCAGGTTGGCGTACCAGTAGCGCGAATAGGGCGTGTAGAGCGAGCCCAGGAACCCGTTCGTCGCCAGCGGCGGTTGCTTGTCGGTCAGGTTGCGCACGCCGATGCGGAAACGGTGCTGCCCCTCGCCCCGGCTGCGGTCGCCGAACTCCACCTGGCCATACAGGTTGATCGTGGTGCGCCCGTCGACCCGCCACGGCACGCCGTTCACGGTGCCGTCGGTGTCGTAGACATCGCTCGTATAGCTGGTGAAGGTGCCGACCTGGAACGGCCCGGCGGACCAGGTCAGCGATCCGGTGACGCGCCATTCCGGCTTCCCGTTCTGGCGCACCAGCTCACCCCCGTCGACGATCACGATATCGCGGTTGATCGTGCCGGCGGCACGCGCGTCGATCAGTGTCTGCACGCCGGGCGAGGGCGTCAGGAAATAGGATTTCAGATAGGCCGCGTTGACGTTGGCGACGATCCGGCCGATCCCGAAATCGCGCACCCGCCAGTTGATCCCGAAGTCCCAGCCCGACACGCTCTGCGGCTGAAGGTTCTGATACTGGTCGTTGACGAACTGCACGCGGCCGACCGGCGCGATGCCGCTGCCGTTGAACAGCGCGATGTCGTCCGCGGTGGGGGCGCTGCGGATGACGTTCGCATCGCTCGACCCGCCGACACGCAGCAGGTAATCGTTGATGAGGGCATTGGCCTCACCAAAGATGCCGACGATGTCGCGCTGCTTGATGTTCCAATAGTCGGCGGTCAACGTGATCCGGCCCACCGCATCGTCGAGGAACGTCGGCTGAAGGACGACGCCGGCGGTCCAGTTGGTCGACTGTTCCGGCTTCAGATTGGGGTTGCCGGCGCGCTGTGCGGTGGTGGCGAAGCTCTGCGTGCAATTGGTGAAGGAGCTGATCGCCCCGGTGCGCAGCTGCGCCTCGCAGCGGATCGGATCGAGCCGGGTGTTGGACCGGGTGACGAGCTGGGCGTTGACCTGTTCCAGGTTCGGCGCACGGAAGCTTTCGGCATAGGAACCGCGCAGGCGGATGCCCGAGACGACATCCCAGGCGGCGGCGATCTTCGGCTTGGCGACCGAGCCGGCGTCCGAATAATGTTCAAACCGCCCGGCCAGCTGGAATTCGAGGCGATTGACCAGCGGAATGTTCATGTCCGGCGAGATCACCGGGACGGCGGCCTCGACATAGGCGCCAAAGACGTTGCGACTGCCGCGGGTGTCGGGCGAGTTGCTGGTGCCGACGAGGTCCGACGGATTGACGAAGCCGGTTACGCTGTCGCGGAACTGGATGGTGCCGTCGACGCGCGGATCGCGATCGTCGAGCTGCGTCTCGCGCCGCCCCTCGATGCCGAAGGCGATGCCAAGGTTGCCGGCGGGCAGCGCCAGCAGGTCAGCCTTCGACCCCTTGAGGTCGGCGAGTGCCAGCGTCGCCTTGCTGCGGCGCGTGGTGTTGATGCGGATCGCGTCGATCGCCGCCTGGTTCGACAGCGTCGTGTCGGCGAGGCTGGGCGAGCCGAGGTTGCCGCCGTTGAACGGATTGTACGCATCCGGCGTCGACAGGCCGAGCTGGCGCTGCAGCAGGGTGGCGCTGATGCCGGTCGAGGTGTCGGTAACGGTCGCTTCCGAATAGAGCGCCGCACTTTCGAAATCGATGCCGAACAGGTTGAAGCGGACACCGGCCAGCGCACGCCATTGTTCATTGTCGACGTCGACGATGTTGGGGCCGAAGTCGGAGAAGTTATAGCTGGTCAGCGTGACGTCGAGGCCACCCGCCGGCGTGTTCAGGCCGGGGATGCGCCCCGCGCTACCCACTGCGCCGAACGGATTGTAGTAATTGCTGGCCGGAATCACGATCGGCCCCGCGGCGAGCGTGCCCGGCGAGCTCTGGATGCTGTTGGTCGTCGCGCGATAATAAGCCGCCTCGCCGAACACCTCCAGCGTGTCGGTCAGCTCGTAATTGCCGTTGGCGAACAGATTGTAGCGTTCGACCTTGGGCAGGATCGTCCGGTTGTACGCGCGGGTCTGGTCGAAGCGCAGGTTGCGATCGCCCAGTGCGGTGTTGTTGCCATCGTCGATACAGATCGCCGCGTTCGACGGGACACCCGCGGTGCAGCCGCCGTTGGTGGTGGGCTGGATGTGGAACACGCCGGCCGCGCTGGTCACGAGCGCGCCGGTGGTGCCGCTGCCCTGCCGCACCGGTACGCCGCCGCGGGTGGTGAACACGCCCCAGGGCGTGATCGTCGAGCGGCCGTCGATCAGCGTCAGCCCCTCCAGCGCGGTGCCGACGAACAACGGGCTCTTGTCGTCCGAGGCGGTATAATCCTGGTCCGCGGCGCGCATCATGGTGCGCGACTCCCGCGAGGCGAAGATCGTGATGTTGCCGCGATCGCCCAGCCGGGTGCCGGCGAGCAGGTTCAGGTTGGTTTCGAGCAGGTTGGTGTCTTCGCCGAAGCCGACCTGGCCCTCCATCTGGACGCCCTGGAAGTCCTTCTGCAGCACGGTGTTGACCACGCCGGCGACCGCGTCAGAGCCGTAGATCGCGGCCGCGCCGTCACGCAGCACTTCCAGCCGCTCGATGCCGAATGCGGGGATGGTGTTGCTGTTGACGGTCAGCACGGGGACGAGATTCTCGTTCGCGCGGCTGGTCGGGTGATTGACGACGCGGCGGCCGTTCAGCAGCACCAGCGTGTTGCCGACGCCCAGGTTGCGCAGGTTCACCGAGCCAACGTCGCCGCGCGCCGCGTTCGAGCTGTTAGGCAGATAGCTGGCGTTGAACGTCACGTCGCCCAGCTGCGGGATCGAACGCAGCAGTTCGTCGCCCGAGGTCGCGCCAATCGCCGCGATATCCTCCTGGCCCACGACCGTGACCGGCAGCGCCGCGGCCACCGAGCTGCCGCGGATCTGACTGCCTACGACGACAATATCATCGGCCGGCGCGACCGGATCGCCCTGCACGGCGGCTTCGACGGCCTGGGTTGCGGCGGTATTGTCCGACGAGGGCGCGGGCTGGCTTTGCGCAAGGGCGGAGCTGCTGATGATTATTGAAGCCGATGCCGTGGTTGCCAGAAAAAACCCGCGTGTGATCACCGATACACCCCCTGATATTTTGTGATTGGACCCTCCCCCCGGAGGATCCTCGAGCCGCATGGGCTAGGGCCATGTCGCCGCACTGCGCGTTGCGGTCTAGGCTGAAAAAGCCATTTCGTTGCGACTGATGCAAAGCAGCAACATTTAAGTTGCGCACGACGAGAGGTGACTATGCTGAAATATCAGAATCTTAGGATGCGCACGGCGCATTGAAGGCGTTGTACGGCCACTCATAGGTTACAAAAATTATGAGACGCGAAGGGTCTCTTTTCTGCACAGAGCGACAATCCTGCCTCTGAAATCAATAGGTTGATCGAATAGGGGCATAGATTCAGGCGATGGGTCGCGACTTTGTGCGCAGGCGATCGACAGTGCGTCCTGGTCGTGCGGCCGGCGCGATCAAGTTCGACGACGCCACAACACTAGGCACGATGTGACTGCCGTCGTCCGCTTCGTCCTGCCGTTCACAATCCTTTTCGAACGTGAAACCCTTCTCGATTTTAGCGATCCCGACCACTGCACACCTGTTGGGTCATGGATAAGGGTATCTCGCACGCGCCCTCCCGGCGGCAGCGCGCTATGATCAGCGCCGTCCGATCCTGGATCATGTCGGGTTGAAAGAGTTGCGCGATGACCAACCCTCATCCCGATGCCCATCATAAGGCAGTCCGCAGCCGCTCCGATGAGCCCGCGGCCGCAATCGATCCTGTATGCGGCATGACGGTTGATCCCGCCAAAACTACGCATCATGCCGAGCATCAGGGCAAGGCCTACTACTTCTGCAGTGCGGGTTGCCGGGCCAGGTTCGTCGCCGATCCGAACGCGTTTCTGGGCAACAAACCGTTCCCCGCGCCGAGCGCCACGCCCGCCGCGATGTGGACCTGCCCGATGCATTCGGAGATCCGCCAGCAAGGACCGGGGACATGCCCGATCTGCGGCATGGCGCTCGAACCGGAGGAGCCGTCGCTGGACGACCGCCCGAACCCTGAGCTGGTGGATTTCACCCGGCGGCTGTGGGTTGCCGGTGTCTTGACCGTGCCGCTGCTCCTCGTCTCGATGATTGCGGATATGCTGGGCCTGCGCATCGTCAGCCCGGCCATGTCGCCCTGGGTCCAACTCGGGCTCACTGCCCCGATCGTCCTGTGGGCCGGCGCGCCGTTCTTCCAGCGTGGCTTGCAGTCGATCCGGACCCGCCACCTCAACATGTTCACCCTGATCTCAATGGGTGTGGGGACGGCGTTCGTTTACAGCCTGGTGGCAACGCTTGCCCCAGGCATATTCCCCGACACCTTCCGGACGCACGCAGGCATGGTGCCCGTCTATTACGAAGCGGCCGGCGTCGTGGTGACGCTGGTGCTGCTTGGCCAGGTGCTGGAGCTGCGCGCCCGCGCCGCGACGGGTCGGGCAATCCGTGCGCTGATGGACCTTACGCCCAAGACCGCACATCGCATTGGCGCCGATGGATCGGAAGCAGAAGTCAGCCTTGCCGAAGTGGCCGCGGGCGATCGGCTGCGCGTCCGTCCGGGCGAATCGATCCCCGCCGACGGCGTGGTTCTGGAGGGCCACTCCTCCGTCGACGAGTCCATGCTCACCGGAGAACCAGGCCCGGTGCCCAAGGAGCCCGGCGCGCCCGTCACCGGAGGTACGGTCAACACCACCGGCAGCCTGATCATGACGGCCCGTGCGGTGGGCGCCGATACGATGCTGGCGCGGATCGTGCGGATGGTCGCGGAGGCGCAGCGCAGCCGCGCGCCGATCCAGGCAGTCGCGGATCGCGTGTCCGGCTGGTTTGTGCCGCTCGTCGTGCTCATTGCGATTGCAACCTTCGTGGTCTGGTCACTGCTCGGCCCGGCGCCGCGCATGGGCCACGCACTGCTGAACGCGATCGCCGTCCTGGTAATCGCCTGCCCGTGCGCCCTCGGGCTCGCCACGCCCATGTCGATCATGGTCGGCACCGGCCGGGGCGCCCGGGCTGGCGTGCTGGTGAAGAATGCCGAAGCCCTGCAAGCATTCGAAAAGGTTGATACGCTGGTCATCGACAAGACCGGTACGCTGACCGAGGGCAAGCCGGCGCTGGTCGCCGTCGAGCCCGTCAACCCCTTCAGCGAAGCCGAGCTGCTGGCGCTTGCCGCTGCGGTGGAGGCCCAGTCGGAGCATCCGCTCGCCCATGCGATCGTAACGGCTGCCGCCACGCGAGGGCTGACGATGACCAAGGTCCAGGACTTTGCCTCGCAAACCGGCCTGGGGGTAAGCGCTAATGTCGGCGGGCGTACCGTGGTGGTCGGCAATGCCGCACAGATGAAACGAGCTGGGGCAGACCCTGCCCCGCTGGACGAGGTCGCCGATCGGCACCGCCGCGATGGCGCTGGCGTCATGCTGGTCGCGGTGGATGGGCGGCTGGCCGGGCTCCTCGCAGTGGCCGATCCCGTCCGCCCGGCGGCACGGGGGGCGATCGCCGCGCTCCGCCACAGCGGACTGCGCGTCGTCATGCTCACGGGCGACAATCAGATCACGGCCGAGGCCGTGGGGCGCGCGGTAGGGGGGCTCGACGATATCCGCGCCGATCTGAAGCCCGAGGACAAGGCGCGCATCGTCGGCGAGTTGAAGGCGAGCGGCCATCGGGTGGCGATGGCCGGCGACGGGATCAACGACGCCCCTGCCCTCGCCGCGGCCGATGTGGGGTTGGCGATGGGCACAGGAACCGACGTGGCGATCGAGAGCGCCGGCATGACGCTGACTCGCGGCGACCTGTCCGCCATCGTCCGCGCCCGCAAGCTGGCACATGCCACGATGCGCAACATTCGACAGAACCTGTTCTTTTCCTTTGTGTTCAACGGGATCGGCGTGCCGGTCGCGGCGGGCGTGTTGTACCCGGTTGCAGGCATCCTGCTCTCCCCGATGCTGGCTGGCGCAGCGATGGCGCTGTCGTCTTTCACCGTCGTGCTGAACGCGCTCCGCCTGAACGCGGTGAAGCTGTAAGTTCTGCTCTCCATCGCACCACGGCATGCCGTGCCGCTCAGGTTGACGCGCTTTGGATCCAGCGGCCAAGCTCCATCTTGTGGGGATCAATCTTTCACTCGGGGAGGCGCGACGGATCGCGCTTGCGGCCCAGGGCTTCGGCATCTCTCGTCCAGCGCGGCCAGGCGCGAGCCGAGTGCGTGGCACGCTCGGTCGCCTGGGGCTCTTCCAGATCGACAGCGTCAACGTGCTCGTCAGAGCACATTATCTGCCAGCCTTCTCGCGCCTTGGCCCTTACGATCGAGAGGCGATCGCGCGTGACGCGTGGGGGCCGATGCGGCAGCGGCGCATGTTTGAATATTGGGCGCATGAGGCCTCGCTGCTTCCGCTCGACCTGCACCCTCTACTGCGCTGGCGCATGGCCCGCGCCGAACGGGGCGAGATCGGATACCAAGGGCTCCGGCGCTTTGCTGTCGAGCGAAGGGCGGAGGCTCAGGCGGTGCTCGATCGCATAACCGCGGAGGGGCCCATGACCGCGGCCGACTTCGAAAACGGATCGAGCAAGAGCGGCTGGTGGGAATGGAGCCACACCAAGCACGCACTCGAATGGCTGTTCTGGGCCGGCAAGATCACCACCGCGACACGCCGCAGCAGCTTCGCCCGTGTCTATGACTTGCCCGAGCGCGTTCTGCCCACGGCTGTTCTGGACCTTCCCACGCCCGACCCGGCGAGCGCGCAGCAAGCCTTGATCGCGCGCAGCGCGCAGGCACTGGGTGTTGCGACGGCCGCGGACCTGCGCGATTATTTTCGCCTGAAACCCGAAGAGGCGGACCATGCCATCGCGGCCGAAGCAGAAGCAGGCACGCTCATCCCGGTTCGGGTAGAGGGCTGGAGCCAAAGGGCGTGGATGCACCGCGACGCCCCCACGCCGCGCAGCGTGCGCGCCGCCTCGCTGCTGGCACCGTTCGACCCCTTGATCTGGGAGCGGAGCCGCGCGGAGCGGTTGTTCGGCTTTCGCTATCGCATCGAGATCTACGTACCGCCGGAGAGGCGGACGCATGGCTATTACGTCCTCCCCTTCCTCATGGACGAGGCACTCGTCGCCCGTGTGGACCTGAAGGCAGATCGCCAGGCTGGCATGCTCCTGGCGCACCGTGTGACCATCGAGCCTGGCGCCCCTGCAGAAACCCTCGAGCGATTGGCTCACGAACTTGAGCAACTCGCCGCATGGCTCGGGCTGAATGGCGTGTCAATCGGCGTCCAAAAAGGACCCCCTATCGGCGTCCAAAAGGGACCCCCTTCGTCGAGCAGCGTTACGGGTATG
>NZ_JBIQEU010000020.1:0-40834 GCF_045369765.1 Sphingomonas olei | reverse complement strand
AAATCATGGAAAACCGAAGGAAACCTGCGTCTCTCGCCGCCACGCTCGACATAAACTGCGACTGCAAAGAATATGTGATCGACTATCTCGAGCGCGCCTTCCCGACGCGGCAGATGCGGGTGTTCACCGACGATACGGGCACGCAGCGTTCGATGCCCATGGAGGATGAGGCGGGGAACCCGGTCTACAACCCAGAGGCTGAAGCCGCGCGAGCGCAGCTCATCGAAGACCTTTGTGCGCTGCCACCGATCACCTCCGCGCTCGATGGCCTCCTGGAGCAGTTCGGCCACGAAAATGTCGCCGAGGTGACGGGGCGGACCAAGCGGCTCGTCTCGTCCGGCGATGGTCGGCAGAAGCTGGAGTCCCGGTCGGCCCGGACCAGCCAGGCCGAAGCCGCCGCGTTCATGCAGGGCCGCAAGCGGATCCTGATCTTCTCGGACGCCGGCGGAACGGGCCGGTCCTATCATGCGTCGCGTGACGTCGCGAACCAGGAGCAGCGCGTCCATCTCCTGCTCGAGCCCGGCTGGCGCGCCGATCGGGCCATCCAGGGTCTGGGTCGCACGCATCGGACGCATCAGGCCAGCACGCCGCTTTTTCGGCCGGTCACGACCGACTGCAAAGGCGAGCTTCGCTTCACGAGCACGATCGCGCGCCGCCTCGACAGCCTTGGTGCCCTCACGCGCGGGCAGCGTCAGACCGGCGGGCAGAACCTCTTCGACCCGGCCGACAACCTTGAAAGCGAATATGCCTGCGCGGCACTGGTCAGCTGGTTCCATCTGCTCGTCGGCGGAAAGTTGGCCAGCATCTCCCACAATGAGTTCGAACGACGGACGGGACTTGAGCTTTGCGACAAGGACGGGGTGATGAAGGATGAGCTTCCACCCATCCAGCGTTGGCTCAACCGAATTCTCGCGCTTCCGATCGCCCTTCAGAACAAGATCTTTGACGAATTTCTTTCGCTGGTGGAGACCCGTGTCTCGGCCGCTCGGGACGCAGGCCGGCTCGACGTGGGCGTCGAGACGATCCTCGTTGATAGCGCGACGCTAATTGACGACACGGTGTTGAGGATCGACCCTGTCAGCGGGGCGACCTCGCACCTTCTGACCATCGAAATCGCGCATCGCCGAACCCCGGTCAGTCTCGACCGCATCCTCCATATCGCTGACGGCGACGCAACGGCCGAGTTCCTGGTGAATGCCAAGTCCGGCATGGTCGCGCTTCAGACCCGCGCCCGCGCCCTCATGGAGGAGAAGGAGGGAACCCCGATCCCGCGCTTCGAACTCCTGCGACCGACGCGACGTGAGTATATGCGGGAACAGGAAATGTCCGAGAGCGCGTGGACGTCGATCGACCGCGACGCGTTTTGCGAGAAGTGGCTCGAGGAAGCCGAGGTGGCGGCGAACAAGGTTGATATGGAGACCGTTCGGCTTGCGACCGGCTTGCTGCTCCCGATCTGGTCCGCGCTGCCGAGCGATCACCTCGTGGTCAACCGCATCGCCGACAAGGGCGGCAACTCCTGGCTCGGACGTCTCGTCTTCGACGAGCACGTGGTGCAACTTTTCACGAAGCTCGGCATCGACCGTGCCGAAAACATGCCGACTGCAGACGTCGTCAAATCCGTGTTGTCTGGCCGCAGCGTCGATCTCAGCCGACCGTTCCAGATGACCATCAAGCGATCGCTGGTGAACGGCTCCAAGCGGATCGAGCTGGTCGGCGCACCACCGCAGCAACTCGCATGGCTGAAAACTTTGGGATGCTTCACCGAGGTGATCCAGTAACGCACGCGCGTCTTTCTTCCGTTGCATGCCGCGGACGAGACACTCGGCCGCATCGTTGCAGCAGGGTAGGGCGAGCCGCCGTGCGACTGATTAGGGGCTTTCCTGCCTGACAGCTTCCAGGATCGGACAACTCTGGCCTGGGAGAGAGGGGAGGGGGGTCGGGGATGGTGTCCGGGACTTGCCGGGCGCCAGCAGGAGAATTCCCCGTGATCCAGACCGTCAAACTCAACAAGCTGCGTCTTTCGCCCATCAATGTCCGCACGGCGCCCGACGAGCAGCTACAGATCGGACCCATGGCCGCGAGCATCGAGGCCAAGGGTGTCCTGCAAAACCTTCTCGTCACTCCAGCGAAGAAGCCGCGCGGTACCTTCGAGGTGTTCGACGGGGGCCGGCGCTGGCGCGCGCTTCGTCTCCTGGCGGAGCGCGGCACGATCTCCGAAGCCGACTACGATGTGCCGGTCATGGTGCTGACGGGGGAGGATGCCGAGCTCTCGGAGACCTCGACCGCCACCAACTTCCATCAGCTCAAGATGACGCCGGCGGAGGAGTGCCGCGCCTTTCAGCACTTCATCGGCAAGAGCGGTGATATTGACGCGGTGGCCAAGCGGTTCGGCGTGACCCGCCGCTTCGTCGAGGGTCGCCTGCGGCTCGCCGCGCTCGCCGAGCCCATCTTCGAGGCGCTGAGCAAGGGCGAGATCACGCTGGACATCGCAAAAGCATATGCCTCCACCGAGAATCGCGAAAAGCAGCTGCTCGTCTGGAACACCTACAAGCAGAGCGAGGTGACCGCCGACACGATCCGGCGCGTCATCGAGAACGAAACCCTGAAGGCCAGTGATCCCATCGCCATGCTGGTCGGGGAGCCACGCTACCGAGCGGCCGGCGGCAAGATCGATGGCGACCTCTTCACCGACGGCAATGATCGCTGGGTCAATCCGGAGATCGCCCACCGACTGGCCGGCGAGATCATGGAGAACGAAGCGCGCCGTATCGGCGAGGAGACGGGGCTCGCGTGGATCCGGCCGATTGCCAGCAACTACACGCACAATGCGGCCCACGGCCTCTATCGGGTCATTCTCCAGCCGCCCGAGCTGACCGACGCCCAGACTGCGCGGCTCGCCGAGATCACAGAGCGCCGCAATGTGCTCGAGATGGAGCTGCAGGCTGCCGGACTCCCGGAGGACGAGTTCAAGGCGCTTGATCAGGAAGACGATCGGCTCATCGCCGAGGCCGAGGCGATCGAGAACCGTGCCCCGATCCTGCCTGACGAGCTGAAGGCGCATGTCGGCGCGTTCCTGGTCCTGACACCACAGGGCGAGATGCGGCTCGATCCACAGTTCTACAGCGAGCAGCCGATCATCATCGAGAAGCCGACCGAACCCATCAGGGACGAGAGTGATCCGGCTCGTGACGGCGAGCGCCGCGACGAGGAATTGACCACGGGGAGCTTCCGCGTCGTCGAGCGAGGCTCCTCCCCGGTGGCCCATCGGCCCGAAGCGGTGGCACCCGGTGGGAAGCTGCTCAGCGGGCGGCTGTATGACGAGCTGTCCATTCAGCGGCGCGACATCCTCGCGTCGTCCCTTCTCGCCGAGCCCGCTCTGGCGCTCGACTTTGCGCTGTTTGTGATGATCGATGCCCGGATGTGCTCGGCTGGTGGGGCCTCGGACAGTGCGGTTCGGTATGGCACAACGATCCAGGCGATGGCCCCGCAGGATCCACTCGTTGGCGACATGCCGAGCTCGCGTGCGCGCTCGTACCTGGCCGAGGCTCATGATGGTCTCGACGCCGCCTGGACCGAGCACGACAGCGAGGTCGAGCGCTTCGAGGCATTCCGCACCCTCGACGACGACAGCAAGGCCAACTGGCTCGCCTATATCGTCGCGCTGTCGCTTGCGGCGAAGCCTGGCCTCTCCAACGTGCAGATCCCGCTCCACAACAGACTGGCTACGATCCTCGAGATCGATGTCGCGAGTTGGTGGCGGCCAACCTCGGAGAACTTCTTCGACCGCGTGAACAAGGGCACCATACTCAGCCTCCTTCACGATATCGGCGGGCCGGCGCTCACCGCGCGTCACGCCTCGCTCAAGAAGACGGAGATCTCCGAGAGCTGCCAGAAGCTGTTCGCCGGCGAGTTGATCGTCGAACCTGAGGTCAAGGAGGCTGCGCTCGCCTGGGTGCCTAACGCAATGCGATTCCTCGACGTGGAGGGCGCGGCCGCGGTCGATCCCTTCGACGATGCCGGGGGCGAAGACCTGCCCGACGATGTCGGGGCCCTGCCCACAGCCGAGAGCGGCGACGTTCCCGAGCCCGTCGCGGCCTGACCGGCCGGACAAGTCACGCTGACCCACATCATCCAGGAGTGGCCGCCGGCGCGCCTGCGCTGGCGGCCATCCCTTCCACGCGACTGGAGCACATCGCCATGCGCGCAAAACCGAAATCGAGCCGGGACGTCGCGGCGGAGATCACCAACCTGATCATCCGTAAACTGGAGGAAGGTGTCGCTCCATGGAGTAGACCCTGGCGCGTGACCGGTGCAGGTGGCCGCCCGCTGCGTCACTGCGGCACGCCCTACACCGGCATCAACACTGTCTATTTGTGGGCGATCGCCGATGCGAACGGCTATCGATCGCGCTACTGGATGACCTACCGCCAGGCCGAGGCCCTCGGCGCAAATGTTCGCCGCGGTGAAAGCGGCTCGCTCTCGGTCTATTATTCCAGCTTCAAGAAGACTGAGGCCAACCCACTCACGGGTGCCGAGAGAGAGAAGAACATCCGGTTCCTGCGGCACTATGTAGTCTTCAACGCCGATCAAATAGATGGCTTGCCGGCCTATTTTTATCCCGGCGCTGAGGATGACGATCCTGTGGACCCGTCGGCGCGACAAAGCGCGATCGACGCTTTCTTTGGCGCAATACCCGCGGACGTACGCCACGGCGGCAATCGCGCCTTCTTCCACCCGACCCTCGACTATATCCAGATTCCGCATCCGCGCTCCTTCAAGTCGATGGATCACTATGCGTCGGTGCGCGCGCACGAGACGACGCACTGGTCGGGCGGCACCACCCGCCTTGCGCGCACGTTCGGCAAGCGGTTCGGTGATCAAGCTTACGCATTCGAGGAGCTGGTCGCCTTATCCGGACAGTCTGCGTCGTCCGCAACATTGCATTAAGGTCGGCGATGGACGTCCACGGTAGGCAGTAATCAGGCTGGCCGTAGCGCTGACCCAAGAGCTGGCGAAGGCCAGCCTGATTGCTGCCGGGCCATAGGGCGCAACGGTGCGAGGTCAGCTTCCGGGTGGGGGGTCCGGGGGAGGGTTTCGTGCCGGTGTCGATCATTACTGTTTGCGAGCGCCGCGAGGCCAAGGGCCTTGATGCGCATGTGCCGCTGATCCTGCGCGACGACGCGCTCTATGATCCCGATCTGGATCGCTTCTTTCTCGATCTGCCGCTGTCGGGCATCCGCTCGCGGCACTCGCTTCGCGCCTATGCCTATGATGTCGTAGTCTGGCTCCGCTTTCTCGATGCCTGCGGCAAGACCGTGTGGGCTGCGACCCGCGACGATGTCGATGCCTATCATCGTGAGCGACGCCGCGACGAGGCCCATCACCGGATAACGGCGGCAAGCTGGAACCGCGCCGTCGCCAGTCTCGATCGCCTTTACCGTTGGGGGGAGCAGCACGGACTGATCACCGACGCGCCGTTCAGCCGCCGTGCCGTGTGGCGACCGGCGCATGGTGGCCGTCGCGGCATGATCGCGGCGCGTAACGACGCCTATGAACGTGTCGCCAAGCGGTCGGATGTGCGGTTCGTCACGATGGACGACTATCGTATTTTCCGCGAGGTCGGCCTGCGCGGGCTCACCCCTGACGGCACCGAACGCCCCGGTGCTCGCGACCGTAACGGGCTGCGCAACGCACTGTTCGCCGATCTTCTCGTCACCACCGGCCTGCGCCTCGAAGAGGCGTCGGGCTTGCTTACCGCCGAGCTCGCGGCGATCGACCGCGCGGACGGCGATGCCCAACAACTTTGGCTGCCTCTCCCGCCGCCGCTCACCAAGGGCGACCGGGGACGTAGCGTTCTGCTCCCGCGTCGGCTGCTTCGCCAGATCGCCGCCTATGTCGCCGTTGAGCGAGCAGCGGGCGTGGCCAAGTTCGCCGCGCGCTATGGCGCGGCCAAGCTCGAACGACCGATCCCTGTCACCCGCGCCGGACTCGACCGCATGCGCGATGTCTGCACCCCGGAGGAACGATGCCGCCTGATTCTGTGCGACGAGGATGGACCGCCCCGCGAGCCGGCGGCGCTGTGGCTGACCGAGGTCGGGCAGCCTGTCCGCCCCAACTCGTGGGAGGTGATCTTCACCCGCGCCTGCAACCGGTGCGCGGAGAACGGCTTCCCGCTGTCGATCAGCCCGCACCAGCTTCGCCATACATTCGCGGTCCATATGCTCGCCTTGCTGATCCAGCAGCGGCTGCGCGAAGCGACATTGCCGGCGGGGCCGGTGGAGAGCTACCGGCTGATCCTCGGCGACCCGCTGCAACAGGTCCAACGCCTCCTCGGACATGCGAGCCTCACCACCACCTATATCTACCTCGATCATATCGCGACCCGCGCCGATACGGTGGACGCGGCCGTCGAGGAGCTGCTGGCGTTGCTGCCGGGGTCGCAAAGCGTATGAGCGGGCATCCCCGTAAGGGCCGGCCTATCGCCTTCGCGCCGATCACGCCGGAGCCGCAGAAGCCCGATCCGGTGCTCGGCCTCAAGTTCACCATCGAGGCCCGGCATGGCGGAACGGTCCAGGTTAATATGGCCGCACTCGATCCTCGCCCGCTCGCTATCGCCTTCGCCGGCGCGCTGCGTCGATCAGCAGCGCTCGGCGGCCCCATCGGTGCGGCCAGCGTCATCAAGCAGTATGTGCAGGTCTATCGTCACTTCTTCGCCTGGCTTGGCGATGGTGCGCCCGAGGTGACCGGCGTCAGCGATCTGCGCGCAGTCCATATCGATGGGTTCGCCTCCGCGCTCGAACAGCGCGGGATGGGCGCGATCCACCGGCACATATCGGTCGGCAAGATCGTCAACACATTGCGCGCGATCGAGGCAGACCGGCCCGATCGGATCGCGCCCGACCTGCATGAGAGGGTGCGCTACACGCTGGCCACATCGGCGGGCCGCTCGACCCCGCGCGATGCTTATAGCCCCTTCGTCGCCCGCGCGTTGCGCGACGCCGCGAGGACCGATGTCGAGACGATGTTCCGCCGTCTCGGCGCCGACGACCGCACCGATGAGGGCGATCCGGTCATCGCCAGGGCGCGCGCCGATGCCGAAGCGATCATCGCGCGGCAGGGCTTTATCGTTGCAGACCATCCGGCGCTGAAGAGCCTCTATTTCATGCGCATGCGGCGCGGTCTGCCGATCAGCACGCTGGTCGATGACCTCCATGGCCGGCACCATCTGCTCGCGAGCGACCTGCCGGCACTGCTCGTGCTGCTCACGCTCGATACCGGCCTCGAGCCCGAGTGCCTGAAGGCGCTGACCATAGATTGTCTCACCAACCCGCATGCCGGCACGGTGGAGCTGCGCTATCTCAAGCGCCGCGCCCGCGGCGCCGAGCACAAGAGCATGCGCATCCGCGACGGCGGGGGCGGCACGCCTGGCGGTCTTATTCGTCGCCTGATCGAGGTCACGGCGACTACCCGCAAGCATCTGAACGACGATCGTCTTTGGGCTTATCACAACGCTGGCGCCCTGCGGGCAGGTATCCGCCACCCGACGGAACGGATCGATGCCTGGGTAGCTCAGCACGATATTGTCGATGACGACGGCAAGCCCCTCCACCTGCTGCTCTCCCGGCTCCGCAAGACCCACAAGGCGCTATGGTACACCAAGACCGAGGGGCATATGACCCGCTTCGCGGTCGGCCACTCGCGCGAGGTGGCGGCGCGCCACTACGCCGATCTGCCGTCGCTCCGGCCCCTGCACGAGATGGCCGTCGCCGATGCTTTTCGCGCAGCAGTCGCCGCCGCGATACCGACCGTGCTTCCGCCCACCGCCGAGCAGGCGCTGCGCGAAGCACCCGAACAGGCCGCGCCGTTGCTGCCGCCCGATACCGTGGGTCCGTTGCTCGACGGCGAACAGGATGTCTGGCTCGCCGCCTGCGCGGGCTTCCACAACAGTCCCTTCGCCGAGGCCGGATCACCCTGCGCGCAGCCCTTCTGGGGTTGCCTTGATTGTTCCAACGCCGTCATCACCGTGCGCAAGCTCCCCGCGATCCTCGCCTTCCTCGCATTCGTCGAAGAGCAGCGGTTGAGTCTGTCCGCGACCGACTGGGCGGCCAAGTTCGGCCGCGTCCATGCTCGCATCACCGCCCAGGTCGTGCCGGCCTTCTCCGATGCCGTCATCGCCGATGCGCGCCGGCAGATGGAGAGCGAGCGGCTTTATCTGCCGCCGGAGGCACGCACATGACCATGCCAGCCCATGTCCAGGCGCCCGCCTTCGACGATCGCCCCGTGCTGGCGAGCGCGCCGCTCAAGGAAGGCCATATCCGTGAGGAGCTATCACGCGTCGGCGACCCGAGCTGGGATCTCGGTCCCGCCGTCTTCCGCGAGAACGCCCGGCGCTGCCACGTCACCGTGCATTTCGACGTGCTCGAACATGCCGATGTGCAGGCGGCGATGCGCGCCTATCTCTACGCGCGCCTCAACGTCGATCTTCCGGGCTATCGAACGAAGTTACCACCGGCGAGCATCCGCCAAGTATTCAACCGTGCCCGCCGGTTCTTCGCCTTCGCCCGTGAGCGGCTCGGACGGCTCGACGTTTGCCGTATCGATCAGGCATTGGTCGATGCCTATGCCCGTCATCTTCGTGACGATCCTGCCCGACGACCCGTCATCGTCGGCCACCTCCTCGAAGTGGTTTCCGATCTCTATTACTATCGTGACCACCTCGCTGGCGGAGGCCTTGCATTCGAGCCTTGGGCCGGACAGGCGCCCGCCCGCGTTGCGGGCTACCGCCATGTCCGGGAGAACCGCACGCCGCGCTTCCCGGAAGAGGTCATCGCCGCGCTGCTCGCATGGTCGTTGCGCTATGTCACCATGTTCGCAGATGATATTCTGGCCGCCCGCCGCGAGCTTGCGCGGCTCGAAGCGCGCCGGGATCGCCTTGCCGCCGCCGACGCCGGCCTTCCGGACGCTGATCGCCGGCAACGTCGCCGCACCCGCCTGAAGGCCTATTTCGGTCGCCGACGCCGCGAGGGGCGCGGCGCACCGATCTGGGGCACGGCTCATAATGGCAAGCTGCGCGTCGATCCCAACACCGGCGCCGTGACCCCACCGATCAACGCCCATCTCCTGCATCTCCATGCCGGGATCGACGTGCAGGCCGAGCCGGGCGCGCATTTCATGCTGACCGGCGGTGAAGCGAGGTTGATCGACGCAGTGGCGGCCGAGCTGGGGGTGGAGGTCGGCGGCATGGACACGCCGATCTCGATCGATCCCGAGAGCGGTCAGCCATGGCGCGCACGTTTCGATGCGAAGACTCTCGCACATGAGGAACGGATGCTCCAGGCGGCCGCCTATATCGTGTGCGCCTACCTGACCGGCATGCGCGACTGCGAGGTGCAGGCGATGCGGCGCGGGTGCCTCTCGATTGTGCGTAGTGAGGACGGCCTGATCGAGCGGCATCGCATCCGATCGACCATCTACAAGCGCCGGGCGGCCATGGGCGAGGCGGCGAGCTGGGTGACGATCGAGCCGGTCGCAGCCGCGATCATGGTGCTCGAACGCCTGTCGGCAGGGCCGGCACGCGCCAGCGGCAGCGATACGCTCTGGCCGGTGCTGCAAGCCCGCGCCGTCGCCAAGACGCATCTGTCGAGCGAAGTGGTCCGCCAGCTCAACACCTTCCGTGACCACCTTAATACCGCCTTCGGCAGCCCCGATGAGCCGATCATCCCGCCCGGTCCCGATGGCAAGCCGTGGCGCATCACGACGCGGCAGTTCCGGCGCACGATCGCATGGCACATCGCCAACCGTCCGTTCGGCACCATCGCCGGCATGATCCAGTACAAGCACGCCTCGGTCGCCGCGTTCGAAGGCTATGCCGGGACCAGCGCATCGGGGTTTCGTGCCGAGGTCGAGGCGCAGCGCCGGCTCGGTCAGATTGACGATCTGCTGGACTATTTCGACCGGCGTCAGGGCGGCGCATCGCTCGGCGGTCCGGCGGGACCGCGTATCGCGCGGACGCTCGACGATGCCGCCGTCAGACATGGGCCTTTGCCCGTCATGATCGCCGATCGCGCCCGCCTGCGCGTCATGCTCGCCAGCGTTGCGCGCACCTTCCATGTCGGGCCGCTCGCGGACTGCTTCTTCGATCCCGCGACCGCGCTCTGCCTCAAGCGCGTGACGATCCCCGATCCCGCGCAGCCGCTCACCGCCCTGTGCGAGCCGACCCGCTGTCCCAATGCCTGCATCACCGCTCGCCACAGGCCGGCCTGGGACCGCGCGGCTGCCGATGCCAGGGCGCACTTACGCGAACGGCGCATTTCCGATCTCCAGCGTCAGGCGCTCCAGCGCGAGCTGGATCGTCTGACCGCGGTGATTGCCGGGATCGATCCTCCCGCGCCGTAGACCACCCCGGCTGCTGGCGGAGTCCTGCGCCGGTCGGCGCGCCCGCGCAATGGCTTCGCCGTCCTTCGCTTCGCTGCGGCCCTGCGGGTGCGCGAACCCCCCTGTGCCCGGCGCGAACAGGCCTCCGCCGCCGGGGATGGTCCCCGGCGCGAGAACGGAGAACAGATCATGTCAGCCTCACCACGTGTCGACATCTACGCTCGCGTCACGCAAGCGATCGTCGATGCCATCGAAGCCGGCACCGGCACTTGGCGCATGCCGTGGCATCATTCCGGCACCGACGTCACCCGCCCGACCAACATCGCCAGCGGCAAGCCTTATCGCGGCATAAATACGGTCTCGCTCTGGGCCGCCGCCTATGGCAGCGGCTATGCGAGCGGCGTCTGGGGCACTTATCGCCAGTGGCAGGCGCTCGGCGCGCAGGTCCGCAAGGGCGAGCACGCCAGCCTCGGCGTCCTCTGGAAGGAGTTTCGCGCGAAGAGCGACGACGCCGGCGACGATGACGAACACCGACGGCTTTTCGCCAAGGTGTTCAGCCTGTTCAACGCCGACCAGGTCGATGGCTATGCGCCCGAACCGGGGCCGGATCTGCCCGAGAGCGAACGCCTCGCCGCCGCCGAAGCCTTCATCGCCGCCCTCGGCATCGATACCGTCTACGGCTCGGCCAGCGCCTATTATCATATCGCCGAAGACCGCATCCACATGCCGGATTTCAGCGCCTTCCACGATGCCCACGGCTTCTACGCCACCCATATTCATGAGGCAGCCCACGCCAGTGGCGCAGCCCATCGGCTCGACCGGGATTTCAGCGCCAAGTGGACCAGGCACGCGCTCGCCATGGAGGAAGCGACCGCTGAGTTGACCGCATCGTTCCTGCTCGCCGATCTCGGGATCGCGCACGAACCGCGACCCGATCACGCGGCCTATATCGCTTCCTGGCTGCAAATGCTCAAGGACGAGCCCCGGGCGATCTTCACCGCGGCGAGCAAGGCGCAAGCGGCAGCCGACTGGATGCACGCCCAGCAGCCATGATCCAGCAGCGACCAAGGCTGAGCGGCCGATCCCTCGCGGGCTCGGCCGCTTCGCGCATGCCGATGCGCGGGCTTCGCCCGCTCACCAGCGGACGCCGCTGGCGCGGCGGCGCTGATTTCTTTGGCCTCCCTCGATGCGGGTCTGGTCGGCGCTCCCTGCTAGGCCCGCCACGGCGCGCCGCAAGCCCGGCTTCGCCGAACTGCTCCATTTCATTTCGCCCCTCCAGGTGCGGCCCGCCGCTTGCGCGGGCCTCTCCGGTCGTTCTCGCCGCCCACCCCCGCCTCGGGGGAGCCATGGGGTTTTGGGCAGTGCTGGAGGCACCGATGGTTTTTACCTTCCAACCGCCATTTTTGGCTGGACTGTCAGGATATGTCGCCGAGATCGGCAGCGGCCTCGTCTGCGCGCAGCTCACGCTTCCCAACGCACTGCACGACAATCACGCGAGTTATGTCGCTCACTGGCTCGGCATTCTTCGCGCCGACAAGACCGCGATCATCCACGCGGCGGCCAAAGCGGAGCAGGCGTTCAACTACCTGCTTGCTTTACGCTCCGATCAGCGGGCGCAGGCCACACCGGCCTCCGCCCCCGTCGCGACGTTGGCCGCGGCGGCCTGACCTTTTCCGCCGATTTCGAAAGGATGTTCCCTATGGGGTGGCTTACCATGCCCTTCACGTCGATGGGGGGTCACGCCTCGGCGAAGGCGTATCTCGACGACCAGTTCACCTATACTCGCACCGTCGATGACGGCACCTCGGGCCTCAGGGTTCTTGCCTCGTCCTGTCCGCAGAACCGTACCTATTATGCGGCCGCGCAGGTGATGACCAATGGAGTTGGCGGCGAGGTTTTCGCGATCATCTGCAAGGTTCTCTGGAATCCCGGCAGCAAGACCCGCGAGCAGTTCGGCTACAAGGACAGTGCGCCGTTGCGGCGCTGAAATGGAGTATCAGTGATGATGAGGTAAGTTGAGAATGCCTCTGCTCGCCGGACTAACCTCGGGCCTCACAAGGTCTGAAATCCCGAAAGGGACGGGGAACAATAGCATGTTCGGAAAAGGCCAGATGCGTCTTAGTCGCAAATGGAGGCGATGACGGTCAGGGCAAGGTGCGTATGGTGAAGGCTACACTGCTTAAATCCCAGTCTGCAGCAATCTATATAGCGATACTGGCGAAAGCGACTGTCACGCCAGGTCCGGATGATGACAGCGGTCTCATGTCTTGGCCGCCTGTTTCTCAGCCCATCCGGTGCGCCTCTCGTCGAGGGGTTTAGTGGACGAACGGGACACCTAACCGCGCCGCATCTCCATTCAGCGTAACTACGGGATGCCCTAAACAGGCGGCTTCTGCCGGCCTGCATGGGTACGGAGCCGCCATATTACTCAAATGCCCGGGGTAATGCCCGGGACATCGACCTCTTCGGAGGCGGCGGTGCAACTGTATAAGGTCTCGAGCGATCGGGCCGAAAGCGGGGAAGACCGGGGGAAGGGCGGCAGCTGTGATTCTTCAACCACCGATCATGGGGTGTGCTGATGCTGCCAGAAACTGTGAAAGGCCGGTTGGAGGCCATTCCGGCGCTCGTTGCGTCGGGCAAAAGGGTGAATGGACTCTATCGTCTGATGGGGTCTCGCCTCCTTTGGGAGGAGGGGCTCCAGAAGATCGGATCCAACAAGGGTGCGATGACGCCGGGTATTGACGGCGAGACCTTCGCGGACTTCGGACCGGAAGACCTCGACCCGATTATCGCCAGCGTGACGGCAGGGACCTATGATCCCAAACCAGTGCGTCGGGTGTTTATCCCGAAAGGCAAGGGCAAACGGCGTCCGCTGGGCATTCCCACGCGCGACGACCGCCTCGTTCAGGAAGTGGCGCGGCAACTGCTCGAACGGATCTATGAACCGGTGTTCTCGAACGCCTCCCATGGATTCCGGCCGGGCCGGTCGTGTCATACGGCGCTTGAACACGTCAAAGCCGTATGGACGGGGGTGAAATGGCTCGTAGATGTGGATGTCGCGGGGTTCTTCGAGAACATCGACCACGACATCCTCCTGCGGCTGTTGCGGAAAAGGATCGATGACGAGAAATTCATCGGCTTGATCGGCAGCATGCTTAAGGCGGGTGTTATGGAAGACCGGGTTCACACCCGGACCTACAGCGGCACTCCGCAGGGCGGTATCGTCTCTCCAATCTTGGCCAACATCTACCTCCATGAACTCGATATGTTCATGGCGGAACGGATCGCGGCTTTCGAGAGGGGGAAGGTCCGTGCCACGAACCCGGAATATGGGCGACTGGCTGGGCGCATCCAGAAACAACGGAAGCGCGTCACCATGCTGCGGGCCAAAGACAATGTCGACGAGGTGAAGGTTGCGGCCTCCTTGGCCAAAATCCAAACCTTACTGCCGCAAAAGCGGTCCATCCCGTCGAGAGACGCGATGGACCCCGGTTATCGCCGACTTCGTTACTGTCGCTACGCGGACGACTTCATGATTGGGGTTATCGGTAGCAAGGAGGATGCACGAAGCGTGTTCGCCGAAGTCAGGGCATTCCTGACCGAGGCGCTGGCGCTCACGGTGTCCGAGGAGAAAAGCGGTATCCGCAAGGCGAGCGATGGAGCCGCCTTCCTTGGATATGAGGTCCGCACATATACGACACGCCAACGGGTTGTCCGGAGCCGACAAGGTTCCGTCAGCTTCCTTCGTAGGCCGCCGTCGGAAGTGATGCAGCTGCATGTCCCTTGGGAGAAGGTCCACGCGTTCGCTTCTGCAAAAGGTTATGGTGATCTGTCGGTGTTGAAGCCGCGTCATCGTAGCCTGCTGCTCAGCTGCAGCGACGTTGAGATCGTCCTAGCTTACAACGCCGAATTGCGGGGTTTTGCGAACTACTATGCTCTCGCCAAGGATGTGAGCTTCAAGCTGAACAGGCTTGAGTTTCTCCAGCGGTGGAGCTTGTTCAAGACCTTGGCCAGCAAGCACAAAACCAATGTGCGAGCGGTCGTGGCCCGCATGAGGACGGGGCAGGAATTCACCATCGGCTACGACGTCGATGGCCAGCCCCGATCGGTCAAAGTCTGGAAACTGGCTCATCTGAAACGTGATCCGGCCACCTCGTCCAGGATTGATATCCAGCCTTGGACGCAGGTGTTCACCCACTCACGTACGGACTGGGTTGATCGTCAGAATGCCAAGCAATGCGAGGCTTGCGGTCGATCCGATGTTCCGTGTCAGGTGCACCATATCCGGGGGATGGCCGATGTTTCGCACCGCGGTTTTGTCGTGAGAATGAAGGTGGCACGCGCCCGCAGGACGGTGGTCCTGTGCGAGCAATGCCACTGGGATACTCACAGAGGCCGCCTGCCCGATCTACGGCAAAGTGATGGTTCGTCACAGTGGAGAGCCGCATGCGGTGAAAGCTGCACGTGCGGTTCGGCGGGGGGATCAGGGCTGACTCCATGAGCAGCACCAATCCTACCCGACTGACGGAAGCGATGGGTCCGTGCGAGGACAATTGCCCGCAGCACATCCTCGACCTCCTGACGCCGACCGACAAGGAGCACGCCCTCGATTGGCGCCGCCGTTGCGCGGAGAACCTGAAACGCCGCTCCCGCAAGCTGGAGGACGGCGACCGGATCCGCCTCGAGGAGCCGATCACCTTCTCCGATGGCCATGTGGGGCAGGAATTCATCATCGAAAAGCGGGGCCGCCGAATGACGCTCCGCGATCCGGAGACCCGCGGCCGCTACCGGATCAGCCGGTTCATGGAGCGGCAGTGGCAGGTCGTGCCGATCACCAAGGTCCACAAGACGATCTTTGCCTGAACCGCTCAGCCGGTATCATGCTCGCCCCGAAGAGGATCCGCTATGCCTTCCTTCAGCCCCGGTCTTTCACCCAAGCGGCTGCTTCTTTGCAGTGGCGAAAACGCGAACCGCGTCGCCTCCCGACTTTTCGACGAGCGGCCAGGGCGCATCAGCATCGTGCGAACGACCAACCCGATGCAGCCCTTTCGTGTCTGCACCTTACCAGCTTGCGGCGAACGCGTCGAAGTCGAGATGGTGTCTTGAAGCGCGGCCTGGCCCTTGCCGGCGCGGCGGCACTGTCGTTCGCCGCTTCCGCGGCCGCCGCCCCGCAAACCTTCGATGCCAAGGCGCGCGCTCTCGATGGCGACACGGTCGCCGTGGACTTTCGCCTGCTGGGCGTCGATGCGTTTGAGCGGCGACAACTCTGCCAGAGCGCTTCTGGATGCTGGGCGTGTGGGAAGGCCGCACAGGATTTCGCCGCCACCGCGCTGCGATCCAAGGCAGCGACGATCAGCCTCAGGTCGGGCAGCTCCTACGGACGACCCGTGGCGACAGTCGTAGTCGACGGGCAGGACCTCGGCGAACGGATGATCCGCGCCGGGCTGGCCGTGCCTGAGCTGCAATATCTCCGCGATGATGCCGCCCGGGTCCGACGCTACGCATCGGCCTTCGCGCAAGCCAAAGCGAGAAGGGCAGGGGCGTTCGCCGGCTCCTGGCTGCAGCCTTCCCGCTGGCGGCATGGCCAGCGCCTCAAGTGTGAGCGCTGACTCCGCCTAGACGGTCAAACTCGGATCGGCCCACCATGACGGGCCCTGCTCGAAGGCGGCGTCCAGCTTGACCATCGGACCGTCCGGGGCATCGGCGACATAAGGGTTCGTGAGCGGCATAGCCGTCGCCTTCAGCCGCTTCTGCTCCCCCGCTACCCGGCCGCGCCGCTCGAGAAGATCCTCAAGCCACTCTAGATCATCGAGCATCGCCACGACGCCGCGACCGGCGAGGCAGAAATAGATGCATCGCTGAAAATCGTCGGCGCCGTCGTTGGCGAGGATCTCGGATAGCTTCCCCTTGCCGGCAGGAATGCCCTCGTGGACCCAACTCACGGCCTCCCGAAGCTCGCGCACCGAATAATAGGCGTCTTCGACGTGCAAGCCGATCGAAGCGTTGGCGATGATGCGGCGGGTAGGGCGGTTCTCCGCGTCCAGTGCTGCATCGCGCAGCGTGATGTCGAAGTCGAAGCGGTCGCGAAATGGCGAAGTCGTCACGGCAAATCTCCTGCCGCCAGAACGTATCGTGAACAAATCTCCCCGTCAACATCAACCCGAGGGGGAGTCAGACATGTCGATCGAGATCATCGTCGGCCTGCCGCATCTCAGCGAAGGCCCGATCCTGGGCCAGGCTCGCGCACTGCAGCTGCCCGCCCTCATCTCCGCAAACGCGCTATCGCGCTGGTCGGATCGGCGTGGCTGGCGCGAGTGGGTAGGGTGGCGGTTTTCCCAGCTCCGCAATGCCACGGGCTTATCGGCTCTCTGCCTCGACTCCGCAGGCTTCGTGGCGGCCGCCCGATACGGCGGCTTTCCCTGGTCCTTGGCCGACTATGTCGCGCTGGCGGCGGCATATCCCTTCCGATGGTGGGCGAGCGCCGATTACTGCGTGGAGGCCGAGGTCGCCCAAGACCGCGAGGAGGTCATCGACCGTCTCGCACGTACCATACGCGCCAATCGCGAATGTCGGCGCCTCGCCCAGGATCACGGCATCGCCGACACGCTCATGCCCGTCATCCAGGGTCGCAGACCGACCGACTACGAGCGCTGCATCGATGCGCTTTGGGACTCCCTGACGCCCGGATCGCTGATCGGTGTCGGTAGCATGTGCCGAAGAGATATCCACGGGCCGGAGGGGCTGATCGCCGTCATCGACCATCTGGATCAGATCCTGCCCTTGGGCGTGCGGCTGCACGCGTTTGGCGTGAAGGGGACGGCGCTGCCCTTCCTGCTTCCCTTCGGGCACCGCATCGCGTCGATCGACAGCCAGGCCTACGGCGTCAGTGCCCGGCAAGACGCGCGCCGCCTCGGCGTCGCCAAGAGCGACCGGTTCGTAGCCAGCCATCTGGCGCGGTGGGTGGTCGCCCAGCATGGACGTCTCGCCAGCCCGCCTCTGCGGCTGCCGCACCATAAGCCGATAGAACCCGATCCGACTCCCGACGACCCCTGGGAGGCTGCGATCACGCAGGCTCGCGCCGAAATCCGCGACCTCATCGAAAGCGGCGATCTGGATCATGACGAGGTCACGGCACCGTGGGTCGAGACATGGGCAGCCGACATCTACCGGGAGCGGCTCGCCGGCTGAGGAGAGAGGAGGGGGGCAGGAAGGGGTGAGCATGAGGCTCGCCAGAGGGAGGCACGCGTCCGCGACGGAGCTGCCCCGCCATTCCTGCAAGGAGACAGGCCTTGACCACACCCCGATCCACGGGGACCAGCATGGTCCCACTCGCCCGGATAGCCATTGGCTACAATCCGCGCCGCTACTTCGATAGGCAGAAGCACGAGGAACTTGTCGCATCGCTTCGGCTACGCGGCATGCTTCAGCCCATTCTGGTGCGACCGGCGGCCGATGGCGACGATCATTATACCATCGTCGCGGGCGGGCGCCGCTATCGAGCCGCGGTCGAGGCTTTTGGAGCCGACGGTGAAGTTCCGGTCATCATCCGCGAGATGACTGACCAGGAGGCGCTCGAGGCGGCGATCGATGAAAACGACATTCGCGCCGATGCCTCCGAGACCGAGCAGGCCGATGCCGCGGTTCGTGTCCTCGCCGCCTGCCAAAACGACCGCGCCGAGGCCGGCCGGCGCCTTGGATGGTCCCGCGGAAAGCTCGATCGTCGCCTCGCGCTCGCCAACCTTTCGGAGGCGGTGAAGCTCGCCCTCGACGAACGCCGCATCAAGGTGGGGCATGCCGAGCTGCTCGCCGCCGTGCCCGCTGACAAGCAGGACAAGGCGCTTGAGACGATCCTTGGCGCCGGGCTCGACATCGCGAAGACGCGTGATCTCCTCATGCGGGTCACCCAGACCCTCGCCGAGGCCTGCTTCGACAAGTCCGAATGCACGACCTGTCCGTTCAACTCGGGGACCCAGCGCGCCCTCTTCGAGACGCACGTCGAGGACGGCCATTGCACCAACGCTGAATGCTTTCAGCTCAAGACCGAAGCGGTCGAAAGCGCGCGCCTGCAGGAGCAGGAGCGCGCGGCAGCCGCTGACGATGATGCGGACGAGGACATCGAGGACCGGCATGATCCTGCGGACGAGACAGGCGACACCGATCCTCACGCGGAAGAGCCGGTCGGCGGGGTCGAGGCCATTGCACGGCGTGCCGCACTGGCGCCCGGCGCTCCGCCGGCTCGCGCGCCTGGAAAGTCCGGGGGCAGCGCGGTCGGCCCCAGCGTCTCCGCCAAGTCGATTGCCAGTCGGACCAGCGACCTGCGCGAAGCAACCTGGCGGACCGCGCTTGCGCGCGGGCTGGCGGACAATGCCGACCACGCTCGGGTCGCCATCCTTGTGGCAGCGCTCAGCGGCACGCTTTCCCAGATCAAGTCCAGCACGCTGACGGCGCGGGCTGCGCTTCTAGTGAACCCATCGTTCCCGGACCTGACCTTCAAGGGCAAGATCGAAGAGATCCGTGAGCTGTCCGACTCCCAGGCGGCGACGGCCCTATCGGCGATCGGCGCCGCTTACGCGCGTGACGTGCAGACCTTCGGCCAGGTCGCTGATCTCGCCCGGGCGTTCGAAGTCGACATCCGCCCGGTCTGGCAGGTCGATCGCGCCTTTCTCGAGCGCTACACCAAGGACGAGCTCAAATTCATCGCCCGGGAATGCGGACTGATCCCGCACATGGGCGAAAAGGCGTTCGCCAAGCTTCTCGGCTCGAAAAAGGCCGATCTCGTCACCGGCATGCTCAACGTCGGCGGCTTCGATTGGGCGGGCCGCCTCCCCAGCGCGATGACGCTCGACGGGAATTATGGCGCGCCGCCGGCGGCCGAAAGGGCCGCCGCCCCCCGCGAAGAAGCGCTCGCCGCCTGATCCATCTCTTTCCATCCCAACAAGGACGAACGATCATGCTGATCGCAAACCTGCTTCCGCTCCTGCACCGTTACTCTCTGGGGTTCGACCTTGTCGCGGGTCCGGATGACACCGTGACCCTCACCGTCATTCCCAGGAAGATCGAGGGCAAGGCCAACACCCTCGAAGCCGGCGAAACACGCCCGATCTCGATCACGGCGAGCGCGGCCGAGATCGACGCGGAGCTCGCGCGTGGTCCCGACGGTGCGCTCGGCGAGTTGATCGCCACGCGCAAGACGCTTGCTGACCAGATTGCGGACCAACGCGAAGCCGCAGAGGCCGCCAAGGCCGCGTCCGCCGAGGCCGCCAAGGCAAAGGCGACATCGGCGCCGGCGAGGACGGTGGCCCCCTCGGCGCTGCCAGCGCCGTCTCCGGCCGCGCTCCCAGCCGAGGCCAAGTCGAACGAGCCGGCGAGCCTGTGGTGACCCCAGCCGCTCTAGCTCCCGTTCCATCTCCCAGGAGAAGCTCCATGCAGATCAATCATCTCGAGCGCGTTTATCGATATGACGGGATCGACCTTCCGGTCCCGCCGCATCTCGCCGACGACCTGCAGGGTCTGCGTGCCTACCACGCCACCCTGTACCCGGCGATCCTGAACGCCGAGCTGGTCGATGCCGGCGTTACGGCCGGAGTCCACGTCACCGAATATCGCCGTGCCGTCGGCACCAAGGGTTAGCCGTGTCGCGCAAAGCCGAAGCGGTCGTGCCCGCCGCACCCCGCAAGACACTTCTCGAATGGATCGAGTTCGACGATGGCGACACTTCCCGCTCTCCCGGACCGGCCTGCGACGCGCAGGCCCAGGCCCTTCACATCAAGATCCTCCTCGAACCGGGCTCGCAGCAAGGAGAGCCGGTCGAACCCCTCCAACCTCCAGCCGGCTTGCGATTGCCCCCGCTCGGCTGACCTAGCCGGCCGTGCGGTCTGCCTTTCGCCCGCGATCCCGACCAGCTTCGATCAGCCGCTGGCGCGCCACCACAAGCTGATTGGTCAGTGGGTGGCCATGCGCGAGCAGACCGCTCGGCGGTACACGCGCGCCGAGGCCAGACGCCGCATCGAGCGCGCCTTCGAAGCGGCAGTCCTGAACGTTCTACGACCGATTGAGCTCGCCGAGTTGCGGGTGGTCGTCCTCAACAGCGAGGACATGGACGCGCCGGCGATCGCCATCGTCTGCGATAGCATGGGTCAGCTGGATCTCGGATGGATCGAGACGAGCGACGCTCCAATCGAATGGCGTGCAGCCGCCTATGCCGCGCTCGCACAGACCTTGAGCGCCGCGCTTCCGGTCTTCTCATACGAGGATCTCTTCGAAGAGATCTCGATGTACTATTGGGATGGCGAGACCGACGATGAAGGCGCGCGGAACTCGCTCGTCGCCTACCATGGCGCTGACCCGGAGGATCTCGAAGACACCATCCTTCCGTCGGACATGAACGGCCGCCGGCCCGAGTGGATGGTCGCGCAAAACGCAGGGCCGCTCCGGTCGCTACCGCCCCGCCTGCAAAAGGCGCTCCGCGATCTGCGCAGCACGCACAAGCTGCTCCGCCGTTCCCTGGACAAGCACAACGCCTGGCACTTCGATGGCCCGACCATCCACGAATATCTGCCGGACCTGGAAGACTGCTCGACATTGCCGCCGCTGACGCTCGTGCCCGTCGAGGAGTTCGCGCGCGAGGTCGACGACGTCGCGCGTCACGGCATGGAATACGGCTTCATGGACATCGCCGGGCTCTGCCCGCTGCCGAATTCCAATCGTGTCACCGACTGGTTCGCCTCGTTCGAGGCGGGCGTCCGCTTCCTGCTCGCCGCCCAGAATCTCATCCTGCTCGATCCCGACAGCATGTGAGGCAGCCATGTCAAAGCATTCCACCCAATTCGAAGCCACCGTCGGCGGGATGGTGCTGACCAATGCTATTCTGCTCTATCGAACCGAGGCTCAGAGAGGCGGCACCGCCTATGGCGCTACCCGACAGGACGGGCGGGCGTTCGCGAGCCTTCATCAGGTCGAACATGATGATGAGGCCGGGCCGAGGATCGCGGCCGGCACACCGCTGACGCGGGCGCACCTGCGCCAATGGTCCGAAGCCCTGGATCGCGCGGCGCCGCCCGAGCTTCTTCCGCCCAACGTGCTCGTCGCGCATCAGGACCTCCTGGCCTGGTGGGTTCCCGCTCAGGTTCGCCCGGCCTATTTCGATCTGAGCACACGACCCGCACATCTGAAGGCTCTTTTCGTGCGAACGGTTGTGCCGGTCCCTTATCCGGCCCACTTGCTCGTCGCCACCAGGCGGGCTCTCCGCGTTTTCGCGCTTCGCGACGACGAGCGTCCGACAGCCGACACAGCCCTGTTCCACTCGCCCATCCTGAATGTCTATGCCGACGGTACGCTCTGCTGGGGCACTATCCCGAGGCCCGGAAGCCTGGCTGTCTCCGCGATCCCGCAGTTCGAGCGGGCATTGTTCGAGTCTTGGTCGACCCACCCCAATCACGGCCAGGACCAGACCGTCTCGGGCAAGGGTGGCCTCGTCGCCCTCTGGGACGACCTCGCCGCGCGCCGCGCCACTCGCTTTCCAGTGAGGCGCCTCAAGGCGTTTGGCGCGAAGCGGCGTCCGCCAGTGGCACCATCCTCCCGAAAAGCGGTCGCTCCGCTGACGCTCGGGCGACTCATCGAGAGCACGACACGATGAACATCCTCGCCGATGATCCGACCGCCGCCGCGCTGCTGGCGGCGGTACCATGCTTCCCGGCGCCGCCGAGCGGCAGCTCGCCTGGCCTCGAGGCCGTACGCGCGTCGCGCGCCGGCCATTGCCTCGCGATCGGGCGGGACGGCGTGTTCCTCATCGTGCGGCGCCCCTGGCTCGAGCTCGACGCACCCGTCACCCCTCCGATCGCTGCCTACCTCCCTTACGGCAGCGTCGGCGCACCGAGAGCCGACCTTCGTTGCGGACTCATACCGCGGGAACTCCTGAACCAGGCCATCGACCATTTCCGCGCTGCTCTGCCCAACGAAGCGGCCGGCTTCGTCGTTTGGGATGAGGAGGACCGCCAGTTCTCTCTGGACTTCCCGCACATCGACGAGGCGACCCCGTCCCGTCTCATCTATCGCACGCCGGTCCTTCCGCCGAACCGACACGTCATCTGCGACATCCACAGCCACGGCTACGGGCGGGCCTTCTTCAGCGCAACGGACGATACCGACGATGGCCACGCGACCAAGATCGCGCTCGTCGTCGGCCGCCTCGGACACTCCGAGGGTCCCGACCTTGCCTCGCGGCTCTGCGCCGGCGGAATGTTCCTGCCGCTGCCGCGCAGCCCCTTCGAAGGAGATGGCAATGACCCCTGACACGCCCCATCGCCACTTCCTTGCGCCAGGCCTCGAACATCGCGCGCTGAGCGTCGCGCTGGTCGGGTGCGGCGGCAGCGGCGCCCAGATGCTGATGGGCCTCGCGTCGCTCGACACGGCGCTGCGCGCCATTTCCTCACGGTCGCTCCACGTGACCGTCATCGACGATGATGTCGTCGCCGAGGCCAACCTTGCTCGGCAGCCCTTCTACCGTTGCGATATCGGGAACTCCAAAGCGCACACGCTGACGGAGCGGATCAATATTGCCCATGGCCTCGCCTGGCGGGCTGTTCATGGCCGTGCGCCGGGGGCGATCGACGTTACGGGTGCCGACATCCTCATCACCTGCGTCGATACGGCCTCCGCTCGCCGGGAACTTGGCGCTGAACTCGGCAAGGGATCCAAGGCGCCCACCTACTGGATGGATCTCGGCAACCGTGCCGCGGACGGTCAATTTATCATCGGCTGTCCGGACTCGCCCAATCGCCGGAGCAAGCACCGCCTTCCGACCGTGCTCGAATATTTCCCGGAACTCGCGGACGAGAATCTGCCCGATGACGATGCGCCATCCTGCTCGGTCGCCGAGGCCCTGGAGCGCCAGTCCCTCTTCGTAAACCGCATCGTGGCGAGCCACGCCCTCGCTCTGCTCTTCGACCTGCTCGGCCGCGGGTCGATCGGCCACGCGGGGGCCTTCATTAATCTCGGGAGCGGGCACTGCGCCCCGATCCCTCTGCCGGTGGCCGCCTGATCACCTCGGGGCCGAGGGCGCCCACGCTGCCGATAGAGGAGAGAGGGGAGGGGCTGGTCGAGCGGATTTGCGCTTGAGACCGGAGTACCCCGCCGATGAACTACGATGTCGCGATGCGCCACCAGCAGGCGCTCGATCCCAGCGCGCTGACCACCATCGCCGCAGCATTGCACGCGATCGGCGCCGCGATCACCGACTGCCGCAACGCCGGCAAGGATGTCGAAACCGACGCCGCCGTCATCCTGCTCGTCAGGCATCTCGCGTCGGTGACCGAGCGTTGCCCTGACAGCATCGTGCTGCGCCGCGCCTGCATGGACCAGATCGCCGAGATCCGCCGGCACCCCGTGCTTCGCACGCTCGCCTACCGCGGCGTTGCCTATGACGAGGCCGCAAAGCGCGCCTTCCACGCCGAAGGCCGAACAGCGATGCGCCGGCTCGCCGACGCGATGGGACTCGAGGCCGAAAGCTACTCGGTGCGCTCCAACAAAGGCGGTCCCGCCGTCTCAGGCGAAATCACGCTTCATGGCGACGAGGTCTATGTCCAGCTCTCGCTGGGCGGGCTGGGCCGGGATCGCGAAGTGCTCTACCGGCGCGTCAACGGCCGCGCCGATTACTGCGGCCAGCGCAACCACTTCGCGCCGGTCACGGCGCTGCTCGCGCCCGACCGCTTCGCACAGCAGCTCCGGCGCGACCTCCAGCTCTCGCCCCCGATCGCGCAGCCGGAGCGGCTGTTCGCCTGACCGATCTCACCTGCGGCTCGTCGCCGCTGGAGCAGCTCATGACCCATCACGCTCGGCTCGCCGCTTCGGCGACATCGCCCACCATTGTCCCGGAGCTTCCTGGCCTCGCCCTTACGCCAGAGATCATCCGCGCCATTCGCGACGGCGCGTGGATCGTCTTCAATCTGTCGGGGGGCAAGGACTCGAGCGCGGCGATGGCCGCGGTCAATCTCTTCCTCGATCTGCTCGGGCATCCACGCGCGCGGCGCATGGCGATCCATGCCGATCTCGGCCGCGCCGAATGGGCATCGACGCCCGAGACGGTCGAGCGCGTTGCCGCGGAGGCGGGCATTCCGCTCACTGTCGTCCGGAGGCCCGCCGGCGATCTGGTCGATCGCTGGGTCCAGCGATTCGAAAGCGGCAAGCGGCGCTACGAGGCGCTCGAGACCTATAATCTGATCGGGCCATGGTCGTCGGCGTCGCTTCGCTTCTGCCAATCGGAAATGAAGGCGGCCGTGATCGGCCCGGCCGTCGCCCGGATGCACCAGGGCGCCCAGGTCATATCGATCCTCGGGCTGCGCCGCGACGAAAGCCACAACCGCGCTTCGATCCCGATCGCCAGGGTCGACGAGCGTTATGCCAAGGCCGGGAACCGGCACGGGACCCGGATGATGATCTGGAATCCGCTCGCCGACTGGACCAGCGACGATGTCTTCCGTGCCCACCGCCTGCTCGGCATCCTGCTGCATGAAGCTTACACGACCTGGGGCTCAAGCCGCCTTTCCTGCCGCTATTGCATCTTCGCCTCGCTGCAGGACCTCGAGGCATCCGCCTCCGCGCCGGCGAACGCCGAGGTCTATCGCGAGCTGGTCGGGATCGAAGCCCGCTCGACCTTTCCCTTCCAGCCGACCCGGTGGCTCGCCGATGTCTCGCCCCGGCTGCTGAGCGCTGGGCTTAGGTCGGATGTCGCGCGGGCCAAGGCCGACCGGGATGAGCGACGCCGCCTGGAGGCGTCGATGCCGCCAGGGCTTCGATACGTCAAAGGCTGGCCGCTTCGGCTGCCCAGTCAGTCCGAGGCCGAGGACATCGCTGCGGCCCGGCGTGTGATCCTCGCCCGTCATTCTCTTGCCGAACGCTTTCCCACGGCGTCCTCCGTCATCGAACGGTTTGCCGAGCTTCTCGCGATCGCCGCGCGGAAGGCCGCGCGATGACGGCGATCGATGTCCGGGTCGGCCGATGTGCCTTCGTTGCCGACATAGCGGATCGGCCTCCGTTGGGCTGGCGCTTCTGGTCGCTCGCCGGTTTCGCGGGCGACCCTCTCGACCCCGACCCCTATGCGGGCTCCAGGTGCCTCGCCCTCGCGATGGTGGATGTTGATGGCAGCGATCGATGGCTCTGCGCGATGGAGCTCGATCACAGTTTCCAGCTGCTGTGCACCCACGATCTGTTCCCGTCCGCCGACCAGGCGGGTGCGGAGCGCTTTGCCCGGGAAGTGCTCGACGCGCACGCGCGTCAGCCTCGGCTGCTCTGACTTCCGGATCCTCATCCCATGCAGACCAATCGCAGCCAGCGATGGCGCGAGCGGCGCGCGCTGTGGGCGCGCGACCTCGAACTGATCGATCCGACAGCCTATTGCGTCGAAGTTATCGATCATGCCGTAGCGCGCGCCTTCATCGCCCGGCATCACTATCTCCCAAGCTATCCGGCGGCGCAGCTCGCAGTCGGCCTGTTCGGTCGCGGCGGCGTGCTCGAGGGCGTCGCGGTCTTCGCGGTCCCCACCACCGGCGCGGTCATCTCCCGCCATACCGGGTTCGCTGATCCGGCGCGCGGCTGCGTCCTCGCCCGGCTCACTCTGACCGATGCGGTGCCACAGAACGGCGAGAGCTTCTTCGTGTCGCGGGCTTTCCGGCACCTCCGGCGCGAACGGCCGGCAATCGAGGCCGTGGTGTCGTATAGCGACCCGGGTGCCGGGCATATCGGCCGGGTCTATTGCGCGCTTTCGGCGGCGCACCGGACGGTCACGAGGCCGCGAACCGTGCTGCGGGTCGGCGACGTCACGATCTCGGGTCGCACCCTCTCGAAGATCCGCCTCGGCGAGCAGGGCCATGCCGGCGCCATCGACCAGCTCGTCGCCCTGGGCGTCCCAAGGCCGGCGATCGGCGAGGAGCCGCGCCGCTGGCTCTGGCGGCTTCAACGTGAGCGCCATCTTCTCGCACACCAGCAAGCCGGCCTCTACGCCTATTGCTTCGAGCTCACCCGCGAGGCCCGGCGCCGCGGCCGGGCACTTCCGCGGCTGCCCTATCCGAAGGCGCTGCCGCCACAGCACCCGACGCTGCCGCTTCTCTTCACCGACCCGGAGGCCCATCATGGCTGACATCACGACCCTACCCGTCATGACCGCGGCCGATGCCGAGAGCATCGGCTTTGCCCGGTTCAACGACGTGCCGACGCTTCCGATCGACGTTCCGGACGGGAACTTCACCATCAGCGCAAAGACGTCGGACGGACGCCGGGTCACCTTCTTCTTCGGCGAGTACAAGCGCGGCTCGCCGCCCAGCTTCGTAGACATCCAGTATCACGATAACGGCACCGGGATCGCGAACGCCAACGGCGGCACATCGCCGACCTTCGACATGCTGACGATCGGCCTCGGCGGCCGGCAGGTCTTCGACAGCCGCAAACTCTGCGCCGACGACAAGCCGTCGATCGCCGTCATTCTGATGGGCGAGCCCAGCTAACGAGGATGAGGGGAGGGGGTGTGCAGGGTCGGAGGCGATGAACGCCTTCGAGACCCGAGGCCGCCATCCATGTCCGCACGTCCACGCACCGAGGCCGGGAACGCCCGGTCACCCGACTCCATCCTGGTCTCCGCACCGCCGCCCGTTGTCCTCGCCTACGGCATCGGTGTCGATTCCACTGCGCTGCTCGTCGAGCTGGAAGCCCGCGGCGAAGCTCCAGACCTTGTCCTGTCCGCCGATCCCGGGGCCGAGAAGCCGGAGACCTATGCCTATCAGGAGATGATAGCGGCCTGGATGGCGGCGCGTGGCATCCCCTATGAGGTCGTCCGTTACGTCCCGCAGCGCTTCAAGCATTGGCCGCCTTATTACTCGATCCTGACAAATGTGCTCACCAACGGGACGCTCCCCAGCATCAGCCTGGGTCGGCATAGCTGCTCGCTCAAATGGAAGGTTGCTCCCCAGGACGCGTTCCTTCGCGAGTGGGGGCCTGCCCAAGCCGCCTGGACGCGAGGTCAGAAGGTCGTCCGGCTGATCGGCTATGACGCATCGCCGGCCGACAGCCGCCGCTACGCGCACGCCTCCACGATCGACGATCCGCTGTTCGAGTGCCGCTATCCGCTCCGCGAATGGGGGTGGACCCGTGATCGCTGCGTAGCGCGCATCGTCGCCGCCGGCCTTCCGGTGCCGCCGAAATCGAGCTGCTTCTTCTGCGGCGCGATCAGGCCGGACGAGGTTCGCGCGCTGCCATCCTGGTGCCTGCGGCTGATTGTCCTGATCGAAGCGCGGGCCGAGCCCCGACTTCGGACGGTCGAGGGTCTCTGGCGTCGCTCGACCAAGACCAAGCCCGGCAAGATCACCGACTTCATCCGGGCGGAACGGCTGCTCCCCGAGGCCGAGATCACGGCGATCCGCCGCGACGCGCCCACCGACCTGATCCGCTTCCAGGATGCTGCCAGCATCGTGCCGCTCTCCGAACGGCCGACGATGGAAGCATGGATCGAGACCTTCAACGCCGGCCAGATGGAGGCAGCATGACCGACCAGCTTTCACGTATTGCCGCTCTCAACGATCGCGTCCGGCAAGGTCTCGATCCGAGGGCGCGCGTCGTCATCACCGCCGCGTGTGTCGCCGCGCTTGCTGAGCGCAGCAGCCCCGATGCCATGCTCCACGCGCAGGCGGAATTGCTGATGGCGATCCATCGGTGCGATTTCGCTCCCGATGAGCGCGCGGAGCGCCGACGCGGCGAGGTCATGTTTCAGGGCCGGCCCATCCGGTTCGCGATCGACTATTATGATCGTGCACTCGAATGCGGTTCCCAGGATCCAGCCGACCCGGAAATTACGATCCGCGTGATGACGATCATGCTGCCGGAGGACGACTAGGGTGCGTCTCGCGCCCGCACAAACACTGTCGGATGGACGTCATGCGTCGGATCGTCCCGCCCCTGACCCGGCACCAGCAGCACATCGCAATTGCGGTTGAGCGGCTGCGCCAAGCCCGTAGTCTGCTCCGGCAGGTCGGACCCCGTCACTCAGGTTCGGCGACAGGCAGGGTGATGAGCATCGCCGATGGCGCTGCCTCACGTCCAAGACCGGATCCGGAGGATCAACGCGTGAGCCGCCACGACCTACAGCCCAAGCCTGGTCGCAAGGATATGGTCCGCGCTGTGGTCGGCTGGGACCGTCCGCTGCAGACCTTCTTTGCGCAGGTCTTCTTCGCAACTGACGATGAACCCGAGGAGGGCGAGGCCCGGATCTGGGTTGGTACCGAACCCGGCGAACTGCTTACAGCCGAGGCCGTGATCGCGATTGTCGCTCCCTATGCCGTGGTGCCCGCCGATCTTCCCGATCGGCTCACGGCGGACATGCAGGCAACGATCGGTATCGAAGACGGCCAGCATCAGGTCGCCGCCAAGCGAAGCCTGTTCGGCTCTACCCACTAGCAATTGCACTTCTTCATCCCTGGCGGCGTGCGCGTGCACGCGCCGCCGGGCCGTTCCGCGCGCCCGCCGCGCGGCCAACCAGAGGAGATCAACATGGCCGACCGCGTATCTGCGTCGATCAGCGTCGGGGGCACCGTCGATGCCGACGAATTCGAGGAACTCACCGCCGTGATCGCGAGCGAGGGACTCGCGGTCGAATGGGACGGTGAGCCCTTCGGACCCCACCACCATGTCGCCGGCGAACCGCTTCGCCTCTTCGCCCACGAAGTGGCTGGCGGCAGCTTCGATGATCTCGAGAACTGGTGTCGCTCGCACCGACTGCCGTTTGTGCGCTGGTGCGGTGGCTATTCCGGTCAGTGGGGCCCCGAGCGCGTGGTTGCGACGGGCGACGGCGGCTCCAAGTCCTACGCGGTCACCGAAGATGACGAGGTGGTCATCAGCCGGAGCACCCTCGAAGCGCTCGGTTCGATAGAGGCGGTCGTCGCCCATTTCGATGCCGCCGACTTCGCGGTGCCGCCGCTCATTGTCCGCGACCCAGGGGAGGCCGGCATCACGCTGGCAACCGATGGAGGCCACCATGTCCAATAGCTACATCAAGGCCGCGTTCGGCATCTCCGTCAGCCTCGCCGAGGCCGACCTCCTGCGCCGCGTGGTCGGCGCGATTAAGCTGATCGGCGATGCCGAGACCAGCATCGACGCGCTCGAGGCCCATTATCGCGCCCTCGGCGACGATTTCGTCGAGCGCTTTCCGCGAACGTTGGACAGTCCGTTTGACGGCTTGCTCGACCTGTTCCCGGACGAGAATCATCCGATCCTCGATTTCGACGTCGATTTCGGCACGCCGCTTGCACGGCACCCATCGTGCGCCATAACGGAAAGTCGTCAGGCGAGCAGCGCCATGACGTATCCTTTCGTGGGAGGTTTGGTTGCCGGAAGAGAACAACCTCGTCGCGATGACGATCGAAGTCGTCGCGAGCTATGTGGCGCACAACAATCTTCGGCCGGAAGACGTGCCAGATTTCATCGCCAAGACCCATGCGGCGATCAGCGGCATCGCGAAAGAACCAGAAGCGCCGGCTGAAGAGACGCCGCCGGCTGAGCCCGAATTCACGCCCGCTGTCTCCGTGCGCAAGAGCCTCGCCTCGCCAGACCACATCCTCTCGATGATCGACGGCAAGCCCTACAAGTCCCTGAAGCGGCATCTGGGCAGTCATGGCCTGACCCCGGCAGAATATCGCGCGCGCTACAATCTCAAGGCCGATTATCCGATGGTTGCGCCGGGCTATTCGGCGCAGCGCCGCGAGGTCGCGCAGCGTCTAGGCCTGGGGCGCAAGCCCAAGGCCAAGGAAGCGCCGGCCGAAGCTGCGCCGACGCCCAGCGATGCCGCGCCGGCATCGCAGCCGAAGCCCCGCGCCCGACGTGCCAAGGCCGACGACAACCCTGCCCCCCCGCCCAGCGAAAAGGCACCCCGGCGGCGCAAGGCAAAGTCCGCGGAAGCTCCGGAAGGCGAAGCCTGACGCCTGAAGCGGCTGGCGCCTGGGAAGGACGCGACGTTCCCGACAGCGCCGAAGAGGCGCTCGTCGGAGCGGCGCTGATGCGCCTTACTCGGCCGAACGGCCGAGGAGCTGAGTGGGTGAGAGAGTGTGTTCGGACAAGGGGTTCGAGCGCACAATCTCAGGAGACTTCCCATGAACATCGGCACCATCACCCAGAACGCCAGCGGCACCTACACTGGCAAGATCTCGACGCTCACCGTTGCCATCGTGATCGCGCTTCGGACGGTCCAGTCAACCAACCCGCGCGCGCCCAAGTTCGAGATCCTCGCGCTGTCCGCCGCCCGCCAGTGGGTGCAGGTCGGGGCGCTCTTCGAACTCGCGTCCAACTCGACCGGCGAAACCTTCCTCAACGGCAAGATCGAGGACCCGAGCCTGGACAAGCCGCTCTACATCTCGGCCTTCCGGCAGGAGGACGGCTCCTACAACATCGTCTGGTCGCGGCCCACGCGCCGTCGCGAGGCGCCGACGGACACGGTCGCGGCCGACGACGGCCTGCCGCCGCTGCCGGGTGCTGATGCACCGGTGGCACCGGCCGAACCCGATGGACTGGGCGAGTCATCGGCCGAAGGCGCGTTTGGCGGCGAGCCCGCGTCCGGCGGTCGCCGCCGCCGTCAGCCCGAGGCGGTCGACTGACCTCCCTCTTTTCGGTCCGCGCGTCTCACGCTCGCGCGCGGACACCCCCACGGGACCCGCTGCCGATGCCGCGCAGCGGGTCCTATTTTCGTTCGCCATACCGAAGCAGGAGGAACTCGGGACGCCGTGCCGCCTTGAAGAAAAGCGGATCATGTATATGCTGGTGTATATGCAAAGGAGGCGGATATGATCCCCAAGCACGCCGAGGGAGCGATCAGCCGAGAGGCGAAGCTGTTCCGGAACAACAAAAGCCAGGCTGTGCGGATACCCGCCGACTTCGAGCTGCCCGGCGATCGCGTCATGATCCACCGCGAAGGCGATCGGCTGGTCATCGAACCGATCCGACGGAAGAACATCGTCGAGGTTCTCGCAGGGCTCAAGCCTCTTGGCCCTGATGATGAGTTCCCCGATGTCGACAGCACATTGCTGCCCGCCAGGGCCGTGGATCTGTGACTCAGCTCTACATGCTGGACACCAATATCGTGTCGGAACTGGCGCGGAATCCGCAAGGCGCTGTCGCGACGCGCATCGGGGAGGTCGGTGCCGATGCAATCTGCGTAAGCATCATTACCGCAGCGGAACTGCGCTACGGCTGCGCCAAGAAGGGATCGCCGAGGCTCCTGGCGCAGATCGAAGCAATCCTCGACAGCATAACCGTCCTGGCCCTCGATGTGCCTGCGGATACGGAATATGGCGGCATTCGAGCCGAACTCGAAAGCGCCGGCAAGCCAATCGGCCCCAACGACCTTTTCATCGCGGCCCATGCTTACGCGCTTGACGCGACATTGGTCACCGCGAACACCGGTGAATTCTCACGCATCCGGGCGCTCAAGGTCGAAAACTGGATCAGCGATCTCCATTGAACTTCCGCAGATCATTGCGAGGCGACGCCAAGTCTATACCCTCGACGAAGTGCCCGACGATCTCGCGGCACTGGTTCGTACCTCATCTGCGCCCGCCGACGCCGCCACGTTCGACGACGATGTCGCGGCCTGAGAGAATGCCCGCGCCTAGTTCCTGAACCTGGCCGCGCCGCGACAATCGGCATGCAGCCGCCCCCCGATGTCAGTGACGGCAGCCGCTATAGGACGATCCTTCCCTTTTCATTCCGGCTGGCGCTCGATCCAGCGACAGGCGACAGGGTCGCTCCTATCTGACTGCGGCCGATTTTCGCCGATCTCGGCTTGCTCCATGCACTAAGCCCTCGGCTTTTCGTCGCCGCTTCCTGACACCTGCGGCGAGACGATCGCGCCCCACAACCCCGTACGCTCACCCGTGTTGCCGCTCACGCGGCTGCCCGCGCCAGCTCGCTCCAGGGGTTCCCCCTCGCGCTGCGCGCTCCGGTGTGGGTCGCGCGCGCACGCCGCTCTTCGGTGTCACCGGCGGAAAAGCCCGCTGGCAGCATCAGAGGAGCAGTCCCATGAACAACGTCAATATCACCGGCCGGGTCGCCAAGGATCCCGACACCCGCGGCAGTGTCACCACCCTCATCGTCGCCACCGATCGCGTGAAGCTCAGGGACGGCAAGACCTATGTCGACGAGGCCACCGGCTACACCGCCAAGGAGACCGAGTTTGACAAGGTCACCTGCTTCAACGGTCTCGGCAAAGCCGCCGCGAGCCGGGAGAAGGGCAACGTCGTCGCGATCACCGGCCGCCTGCATTATTCGAGCTGGGAGGACCGCGACGGCGTGACGCGCTACGGCTGCGAGATCATCGCCGACAAGATCGACTTCTTCTGACCGCAGGCCGGGCGGCGCTTCGGCGCCGCCCGCTGATTTCTCGCGCCGCACGCCGCTCCGTCCGCCGACCCGCTCGCCATGCCGGGCGGATTCTCCTGGCAACGGCGCTATCGCGCAAGATCAATCGCCGGCGATGGTCCAGGCGTGCACGGGCTCTTCGCACGCCGCAAGCACCTCGCTCATGCTGATCCCGCGCTTCCGCGCGATCCCATGGATGCGGTGGACAAGGGCCGGCACGTACCGCGATACCCGCAGGCGGTAAGCGAGGTCGTACACCGAGAGCCCGCCATGCGCAGATAGCTGCGCTCGCGGATGCGTGATCTCGTTGGCGGCGTAAAACGCCGCACGCTCATCCTCATCGAGCATGACCTTGATCGCCGGCTCCATCTGCCTTGGATTGGGGAACGCGTTCAAAGCCCAGGTCCGTCTGGGTCTCGCATCCCACAGCTGGAACGACTGACCCAAGGATCGGACGGCCTGGCCCTGGACCTCGAAATCCTGCCCGCCAAACCAGATCGTGCCGATCTCCTCGCTGCTGAGCATGAAGGTCAGCTGCTCGGCCAGCGCGCGTTCGGTCTGCCGGTAACGCAGGTCGATCGATTCCAGCGCGAGCTTGTGCCTGCGCTGCTCGGCGTCCAGCGACGCCGCCTGCCTCAGTGCCCCCAGTTCTCCGACCAAGCCGTAATCGTCCACCATCTCGATCACGATCGTGGCGCCGGGATCGCGCCGATGCGCCGCCACGAACTCCGCGCAAAACAGCCCGAGCTCCTCGTCGCTCTGGTCGGCGAAGCCCTTTTCCTCGCAGAACTGCAGGCGAGATACAGGCGCCGTGCCGGCAGTCGGCTTCGATGGGCTGGCCGATCGTGCGCGATCCGCAGGTCCTCCGCCGGCTCCGAGATGATGCTCGAACAGCTTGGCGGCGCCATCCAAGTCGATGACCCGCTCGACTCGGAAGAACCTGCTCACAACCCCCGGCGCATCGTGGAGCATCGCATCCAGATCGACAGGCCGGAGAAGCTTGTATTCGAGCGCTTCCAGCGCCGCCGTGACCGTCGGAAGGAGCGCTGTGGCATCGAGCTTGGCAAAGCTCCGATGCGCCTTGATGACAGCGTTCAGGTGACCGCCGATCGCCGTCTTGTTGTCGGCGAACCACATCTTCGGAGCGTCGAAGAACTCCACCGCATTGCCGGTGGGATCGCCCGAGACCGCCAGCGTGTAGCGAAAGTCCTTCCTTGGGGCGATCTTCGGATCGAGCTCTGCGAACAGGAGATACTTGATCACCTCCCGGACAGCGGCAGGAGCGGTCATGCCATCGGTTCGTTTGCATTGCACCAGGCCGGCAGGCTTCTCGGCCCTGGTGAGCCAGACGTCCCTGCCGCGGTCCGCGCCCGTGATCATCAGCGTGACCCGGTCGAAGTCGTCGTTGGGCCGCTGGCGCTCGAACAGCGCATAGAGCAGACGCTCGAAATCATCGGACCCCAAACGTTCATAAGGTTGCCGCGCCGACCCTGTCGTCGGCGCCGCGCAGTGAGCCGCTTGCTCGATTTCCCGCTCGACCGCCTCGCGCGATAGGAAACTGGCCATCAGAACTCGACCGCGATGCCGCTGTGCTTCTCGACCTGGGTCTTCAGAATGCCCTTCGCCAAAGCCTTGAGCATTTCCACGCTGAAGCCGCCGGCCTGTTCAGCGCCCGCCTTGGTGAGCTTCCAGATCCGCGGATCGCGTACCGAATCCAGAAAATCATGCCCCTCCCAGGTGATGCCTTCGATCACCCAATAACCGCCTGACCGCCGAGTGAGGGAGATGAACTTCGCTTCCGAAAGCAAGGTCAGGTGATATTCCAGCTTCGCCACATCCTCGGCAGAGAGTGAAGCGTCGGCCAGGGGTAACCCCAGAGCGTCAGCCATCTCCTGATCGAGCAGGTGAAACACCTTCCGCCCGCCCTCGATCTCAAGAAGAAGGTCACGGATCACGTTCATGTCGCGCTTGTAGGAAGTGGTCATCCTGGACTCTTAGCGGATGCCGGTGGCCTCTCAATGCCCGGCTGCCGGCACGATTGACCTTCGCCACCGCTCAAAGGCATCCCACAGCAGTTTCTGCGCATCCCGGCGGAGCCGGGACCGGCGCTCTACTCGCCTGCGGCTCCCGGAGCCCCGCTGCCCGGGTCTCCGCCCCTCGGGTGACGATCACCTTGCGGTGGCGCCAGGCCGCAAGGGAGTGCCCAAAAAAACTCTCTCTCTATGACTTCCTAGATATGACGTGCGGGGATCCGAGCCCGTCAAGGATGAGTGGTTCCCCCAATTTTCACGAACCCGCCGCTTCGCTCTGGGCCCGAGAAAATCGGCTCCCCCACTCCCCGCTGGCGCGGCGTTAACCGGGGTCCGGCTTGCGCCGGCTTCCCGGCTAACGTCCCTGACCGGCACGACCGCCGCACGTCGAATGAAAGGCCTCATCGAGTGGATGAGATCCAACGGAGGCTATCATGCAGACCACTTTCACCAACTTCGCCGACCTCGCCAGCCACATCGCAGCCGCGCGCGAGAACGAGGACCTGACCCAGACCTACGAAGGCGCGTTCATCGAGCATAGCGAGATGGCAAAGCTCAGCATCGTCGAGGCGCCAGAAGCGCTGGACATGCCCGATCCCGAGCAGGTGCGCGCCGCCGTCGAGATGATGATGCAGACGATGTTCGATGTGCTGCGCGACACGCGCATGGAAGCCTTCGCGACCGATCTCGCCTGGGGGTTCGCCAACAGCTTCCACGTCGTGGCGAAGCGGATCGAGGGTCGCGAGGATGACGCAGCGAAGAAGCTCGGCGACCTCGCGCGCTCCTACGATCCGTCGGAGATCTACGCGACCGAACTGGAGGATACGCAGCTCCTCTGCCAGACGCTGCAGGGGTGCCGGGAAGCGATGGAGTGCATGCGCGACCACGCCGCCGAGGTGTACCGGGTCGAGACCGGCAAGCCCTTCTCGCCGGTTCGGGGAAGCCGGGTGTCGAGCGCGCTGAATGCGTCGATGATCGATGCCCGCGACTATCTCGCCTCACGCGCCCGCGAGCGCCGCGAGCAGTTCGCCCCCGAAGGTCCCGTGGTTGCCTTCTCCGGCGGCCAGGTCTGGGAAGACGGCGACCTCCTCTGGAAGGGTCTCGACAGCATCAAGGCCCGCATCCCGGAGATGATCCTGGCGACCACCGCCCAGGCGAAGGGTTGCGACGCGGTGGCGCACGCATGGGCGGCATCGCGCGGCGTGAAGGTCATCCAGTTCCGCCTCGATCGCAGCCAGGGCAACCGCGCCGCGTTCGTGCGCAACGACCGCATCCTCAACCTCAAGCCGGTCGAAGCGGTGATCTGCGAAGGCTCCGGCATCCAGCAGAACCTCGCCCAGAAGCTGCGGCAGGCCGGCGTGCCGCTGCACATCGTCCGCCTCGCGCATCAGCGCAAAGCACAACGGGCGTGACGCCCTCGCGGAGAGGCTCCGGCTTCGGCCGGGGCCTCTCCTCCCTTTTCCGCCTGGTGAGCGGCGCTCGGGGGCATCGAGCCCCCTCGCGCCGCGAGGTGCCGGCGCCGCCGCGCCGCTGCCCTGCGGCCCGTCATGCAGCCAAGAAGAGGGGGGATGAAAGCGAGCGGTTCAACAGGGGAGGACGAGATGTCCATCACGTTCCGCATCGCCACCGCCGCCGACGACGAGGCCCGTCCAACGGCCATCATTACCGCCCGCCAGCTCGCCGCATTCCGCAGGTTTTTGCGAACAGAAGGCGAGCGCACCGGAACAGCGCTGCTCGATCCGGACGCCGACGACGATGTCTTCCTTTCCTACCGCTTCGAGGCCCGCATCTGCCCGCTCGCGCTCGCCGCAATTGCCCGCCTTTTCGACTATGCCACGGATGTGATCAGCGTCGTCGAGGAAGCGCAGTTTCGCGGGCGGCGCGTGAGCGTTTTTCGAGAAGAAGGGCCCGGCACGATCAACCTGGCGGTAGCTCTCACGTCCGACCTGGGACTTGAGCTCAACCTTGCCTCGAACAACGCGTTCGCGCTGCTCGACAGCCTCGGCCTGGACGCCGCAAGCGTGGGCGAAACCACGATCAAAACGATCCGGGACCGCCTCGCCTGTCCTGACGTTCGCCGCCACGCCGCCGAGCACGGCATCGCCGACTATATCGAGCGGCTCGACCGCCTTGTTGCGGTGGTCGCGAACGACGAATCCTGCCGCCTGGAATGGGCCTAGCCTCCACCCAGAACAGGTCGGCAGGCGGGGCGCGCCAGTTCGCTGGCGCGCCCCCACCTCACTGTGCGCCTGCCCCACGTTTGAGCGTCAGGATGCGGCCGAACGCCCCATTTCCGAAGCCCGCCCCAGGACCGCGTCCACCGCATCTCGCAGGTGCGCCGCAGCCCTCTCTTCGTCGGCAGCTTCCAGCCACTCGAGCGCCTGCCGCATCAGCGCGAGCGCCATCGCCTTTTGAAGGATCGGATCGTTGTCCAGGTCGTCCATTCCGCTTGCCCGGGGCGCACCTGCTGCCAGCGGTCACGTCGGAGCGCCCTGCCAACGAACTCCCGCGCGCGCTGGGCGCGGGAGCCGGGGCTGGTAACACGTCGAGACATGCGCCTACGCTTTTAGTGCCGGGGCACCTGGACATATGCGCAGGCACCCCGGCGTGAGACCACACCAGGTTGCCGTTCTCGACGGGATTACCAGTCCCGGCGCTGCCGCTTTGCAGCGCCCTTGCGGACTATCATAGGCATACCGGCGAACCAACCCGCGACAGTGGGCCGGCCCAAATCGCCTCCCGGTCAATGAGTTCGGGCGCAAGCGTGGCCGCCCGGGTTCGATAAGATGTCGCGATCCCGCCGCCCGTGGCCGGACGACCCCTCGGCTGTCAAATCAAGCGTGGCTGTCAAGGGTCCCGGCCGCCGCCGTTGCGCCTCGATCAGAGGATAAAATCTCTCACAGATATCCCAGGATGTCGTTGAGGGAGATGCCGCGTCAAGAATGAGCGGTGCCCCCAATTTTGCCGCGGCCTGCGCTCCGCTCCAGCCACGACAAAATCGGCACCCCCGCTCCCCGCTTCGCGGCTCCGGCTTCGCCTCCGTTCCTGACCCGGCATCTCCCTCAACGACGGTCATTCCCCTGTCATTCAAGACGACAGGAGGCTCACATGCAGACCAACTCGACCACGGCTTACAACGACACCGCCGCCTACCTCGCCGCGCTTGCCTTCGCTGAGCGCCGGGCACTCCACAGCTTCTTCGACCAGCACGTTATCGAGGACGAGATGAAGGGCTACGTCGCCATCGACGAGGGCGACTATGGCGCGCTGCCGATGGCACTCATCGACCGGGTCGTGCACACGGTCCCGGGCGGCATGTCGGACGAGTTCTGAAACGACAGGGAGGGGCGGGACCGCCTCTCCCTTTTTTTGCTGTTGGGGCATACGGGCATGAGGGGCATCGAGCCCCCCATGCCCGTGCCGCGACTGACGTCGCGGCGGGTCCCGCTCAGGCGGCGAGCCGCCGCTCCACTTCCTCGATACCGAGCGCCTTGATGCGCTTGGTGAGCGCTTCCAACCGACCGGCGGGGAGCTTGAGCAGCCCCGCCTTCTCGATCGTCCTGATCGCCTCCTCGCGCTCGCGCTTCGCGAGCTGTTCGCGACGCTCCGCCAACCGACGCTCCTCTTCTTCGAGCGCCTGTCGTTCCTGTTCCAACGTCCGTGCCATAAGGGCCTCGCTGTTCAAAGCTGATCGGGCCGTGAACGCAGACCTATTGTTGAAGCGCATCGGCCAAGCGTTCAAGGGCCTTGGCAAGCTGTGGGCGGCTCGGCGGCTCCTCCCGGCGCCGCCGCACGGGCTCTATTCGCGCGTGCGCGACGCGCTCACGAAGCCGGCTTCGCCGTCTTCGCCCTCCCGGGTGACGATTCCTGCCGGGTCAACAACGACTGTGCAGCCGAGCCCCGGATCCCCAAGATGCCTGTCGGGAGCGACCGCCGGCGTCCCCTTCGCGCAAGCTATCTTCGGCGGCGCCTCTTCCGCGCAATGCGCGGCCCCGTTCCCGGCCGGAGCCGGGACCCACCCCGAAACGCTGATGACCAGGACCACCCGGGACCTGGAGCAATCCTGATAGATTCTAGCACACCCTACGCACCTGGCGGTGCATGGCTCTCCGATGAAATCAATGACTTACCGGGAGGTGGTCCGGTGCGACCTTGTGGGACGTCTCGGCGCACGCCCGAAAGTCGGGTAGTTACAATGGGTTGAACGTCACACATCGCCACACGCTGCTACCGGGTCGGCAATAGCCTTTGCTAGGAGTGCGGCGATCGACTATAAGGCTCGTCGCCTCTTTCGATCCCCACCAGCCTCTCTGCTAGGAGGCTGGTTTGTCCACTACCAGGCACTGCACGGTTCGACTGGACCGACAGCAGCACGATCGAATTGTCGCGCTCGCCAGCGAGCAGAATTGCAATCCGTCAGACGTGATCAGAGCGGCCATCGAGGCCTATCTCGGCACGGCCACGCTCCTGGCTTCGAGCCACCGCCGCCTCGCGCGCATCAGCGAGTTCATGCAGCTCGCACTCGACGTCATCATCAGCGAGCAATATCCCGAGTTTCGCGACCGGATCATTGCCAACACCGACAAGCGCCTGGAGCAATACCATGGCGCGTAACGACATCCGGACCGATGGCCGTCCGATCCCGCTGACCCACCATTCCGCGCGCGGAAAAGTCCAACGCAATTCGGGCAATTTCACCCGCGGCAGCCAGCTCCTCACCCACGAGCTGCTGATGTGGTTCGCCGGCGCGAAACTGCCCTTCGTCGTCTGGTTCTTCGTGTTCCTCGCAGCGTGGTTCATCATCATGTCGCTGAAGCTGGACGAGCATGGCTTCCAGCTCGTCTGCATGAAGCTCTACGCCTTGCTGTGGGACTGGGTCGGCCTCGACCCGACGAAGCGGGTCAACGTAACGCTTCCGAGCGGCGAGCTACATCGCACGATCATGACGGTGGTCCCGTTGATGCCCGAGGTCCAGCGCGCCTGGAGCGTCGCCATGCGTGGCCTTCTCGGCGCACTGCTCTTCTCGGTGTTCCTGACCATCCCGGTGTCGATCTGGTTCGTCGATCTTTCGCGTCGTCGCGGCAAGACGATCCTGCAGGAGCGCCACGAGCGCGGTGCGATGCTGGTTGATTGTGACGTGCTCGTCGCCGAGGTCTCGCAGCACAACGCAGCCGCCTTCGAGAGCGACGCGCGCAAATGCCTGCCCAGCCTCTCGCCGAAGCAGGTTCTCGCGCTCCCATTCGTGGAGCGGAAACGTGCCGGTATCCATCATCCCTACACGCTCGCCGGAGTCCCTTTTCCGCATCGGATGGAGCAATCGCACACGATGCTGATCGGCACGACCGGATCAGGCAAGACCACCGAGCTTAGAAGCCTCGTCCGGCAGATGCGCGAGCGTCAGGACAGCGCCGTGATCTTCGATCTGACCGGGGCCTATGTGGAGGCCTTCTACGACCCCGCGCGCGACACGATCCTCAATCCGATGGACCGCCGCTGCCCGGCCTGGTCGATCTTCTCGGACTGCCGCACACACAGCGAGTTTACGGCGGCAGCAGCCGCCCTCATCCCCGCCGATGGCGGCTCGTCCGAACCCTTCTGGGCGCTCGCCGCACGGACCCTGTTCATCGAGATGTGCATCCGCCTGGTCGAGCGGGGACAGACGACCAATCTGGCACTCGCCGAGAACCTGATGACTGCCGATCTGAAGCGCGTTCATCGCTTCCTCCAGAACACGATCGCCGACCCGCTGACCGCGCCCGAAGCGGCGCGCATGGCGGAGTCGATCCGCGCCGTCTTCAACACCAATGCGCAGGTGCTGCGCTTCCTTCCCGATACCGGCGAACCCTTCTCGATCCGGAACTGGATCACGGGCGAGAAGCAGCCCGGGTCGATCCTCTTCATCACGTCCAACTATGTCGATCTCCCGATGAACCGGGCGCTGCTGACGCTCTGGATGGACCTCGCCATTGTCAATCGGCGTCCAAAAAGGACCCCCTATCGGCGTGCAAAAGGGACCCCCTTCGTCGAGCAGCGTGACGGGTATG